>NZ_CAXTAZ010000051.1:35163-35932 GCF_964242715.1 uncultured Enterovirga sp. | reverse complement strand
GAATAGAACAATTCGCCGAGGGCATGTCTATGGAACCGGGTACCGCGGGCGTCGAGACATCGTGCAACGATAGCTCCGAGAAAGGCGCGGCGGATGTACGACCTAAGTCACCTGACGTGAAGTCGTCACGTATGGATGGACTGGCGGCAGCTTTTGGTATGGGCGTCGGAGGCGCGACTTTCGGGACATTGGCGCTGCTCGGTTTCGTGACGATCCTTCTCCAGGTAGAATGGCTGTACCTTGCGCTTCGCCTTCTCGGCGGCCTCTATCTCGTCTATCTCGGTATCCGCATATGGCGCGGCGCGTCGGAACCGTTCGACATCGCGGACGCGGGCGTGGCGCGACAGTCTTCGATGTATCGGTCGTTCACGTTGGGGCTAGTCATCTAGCTAAGCAATCCGAAGACCGCGATTGTATGCGAGCATCTTCGCGGCACTCCCGCCCGCGTCGGCCCCGAGGAGGCATGTGCACTCTAGACTATCGAAAATAACGTTGAACTGGCTCGCCGGCGGTGCCTGAGGCTGTCGCGCATCGGATCAGACCGCTTGCGGAGAATTTCACAGGCCCACACGAACACAGAAAGAACGAGCGGCGGCGGCTAACGCTATGATTACGCTCGGATATCGCGTTCTGCTAGATGTTTGATCCCAAGGTTTGATGGTGCAGTCTTCTCACGCGAGTGGAAGGATGCGCTGTGGGACAGGTTCACCATGGGAGCGCCACGACGACAGCGGCAGTCCGTCGAGCGATACAGCATAGTCAAGCGAGC
>NZ_CAXTAZ010000051.1:0-35153 GCF_964242715.1 uncultured Enterovirga sp. | reverse complement strand
CCTCTACGCCTTGCAGCCGACGATCCCGCATCTGACGCGCTCATCGTTACATCGCTGCCTCCAGCGCCATGGCATCTCCCGGCTGCCCGAGACCGACGGTGACAAACCGCTGCGCTCGAAGTTTAAGCGCTATCCGCTCGGCTTTTTCCATATCGACATTGCCGAGGTCAGGACCGAGGGTAAGCGGTGTTCTCAGGCCACGGCCTTGAGGGCGGGCGTGGTCGGGTAGGCCCAGGGTAGGAGTTCATCGAGGCGGCTGTTCGGGTGGCCGGCGACGATGCGGGTGATCACGTCGGTGATGTATGCCTGCGGCTCCACACCGATAAGCTTGCAGGTCTCGATCAGAGAGGCGACCACGGCCCAGTGCTCGGCGCCTCTGTCGGAGCCGGCGAAGAGCGCGTTCTTGCGGGTGAGCGCGAGCGGCCGGATGGAGCGCTCGACCACGTTGGAGTCGATCTCGACACGGCCGTCGTCGAGGAACAGGCCGAGCCCAGCCCAGCGTGAGAGCGCGTAGCGGATGGCCTCAGCGAGCTTGCTCTTCTGGCTGACGAGGGCGAGCTTCTCGCGCAGCCAGGGCTCGAACGCATCTACGAACGGGCGGGAGCGGGCATGGCGAACCGCCCGGCGCTCCTCGGGCGAACGGCCTCGGATCTCGCTCTCGATCTTGTAGAGGGTAGCGATGCGGGCGAGCGCCTCCGCGGCGATCGGCGCCGGGCCGGCCTGGGCCAGCTCGTAGAAGCGGCGTCGGACGTGCGCCCAGCAGAAGGCGAGCCGGACCTCTCCCCGATCGGCCAGCACCTTGTAACCGCCGTAACCGTCGACCTGCAGCACGCCCCGGAAGCCGGCCAGATGCGCAATGGGCCGCTCGGCCTTGCGGTCGGGAGCATAGACGTAGGCGACCCCGGGCGGATCGGTGCCGCCCCAGGGCCGGTCGTCGCGGGCGTAGGCCCAGAGTTGCCCCGTCTTGGTCCGGCCCCGCCCGGGATCGAGCACGGGGGCGGTGGTCTCGTCGGCGAAGAGCTTGGGCGAGGTCTTCAGGATCGCGAGGAGCCGCTCATGCACCGGCCGGAGCAGGAAGGCGGCCCGCCCGACCCAGTCGGCCAAGGTAGAGCGATCCAGCGCCACGCCCTGACGGGCGAGGATCTGGGCCTGCCGGTAGAGCGGAAGGTGATCGGCATACTTGGAGACGAGCACCTGGGCGACGGTCGCGTCGGTGGGCAGGCCGCCCTCGATCAGCCGGGCCGGCGCGGGCGCTTGCACCACGACGTCCTCGCAGGACCGACACGCATATCGCGGCCGCCGGATCACCATGACCCTGACCTGGGCCGGCACGACGTCGAGGCGCTCGGAGACGTCCTCGCCGATCCTGTGCAGCGTGCCCGAGCAGCACGGGCAGGTCCGGCTCGCGATGTCGACCACGCGCTCGATCCGCGGCAGGTGGGCCGGCAAGGCGCCACGGTTGGTCCGGCGTTTTACGACCCGCGCGACCCGCTCGGCCGGTGCCGCATCTTCGGCAGCGGCAAGGCCATCCGCCTCGACCTGTTCGGCCTCCTCGAGCCCGAGCAGGAGCTGGTCCTCCGGCAGGGTCTCGGCGCGCCGGCCGAACCGGTGACGCTGCAGCTCCCGGATGATCTGGCGCAGACGCTCGCTCTCGGCACGCTCCGCGGCCAGCATGGCCTTCAGCAGGCGGGGATCGTCCGGAAGAGGCTGCGTCGCTGCGCTCACGATTCGGATTGAATCAGAGCAGCGGCATGCTGGCGACCGCTTCTTGCGGTCAGCTCGGCGCAATCGGCACGGCGACCTGCTTCGCCTCGTGCACGCGCCGCCAATCCAAGCCCTCGAGGAGCGCCGAGAGCTGCGCCGCGCTCAGCCGCAGCACACCGTCCTGCACCTTGGGCCAACGGAACTCGCCGTCCTCGAGGCGCTTCGCGAACAGGCACACACCGGTGCCGTCCCAGAAGACGAGCTTCACCCGGTCCGCTCGCTTCGCCCGGAACACGTAGATAGCCCCCGAGAACGGGTCGGCACCCATCGTCTCGCGCACAAGCGCCGCCAGGCCCTCGGCGCCCTTACGGAAGTCCACAGGCCGAGTCGCAACCATGACGCGGACCGCGCCTGTCGGCCCGATCACGACCCCGCCTTCAGGGCCCGGATCACGGCCGCGATCGCCTTCGGGCTTGCATCGGGCCCGACCCGGACCGCCACGCCGTCGATCTCCAGCTCGATCCCGCTCGACGATGATCGCCGTCGTGACCGCCGTGGCCGCGGCTCAGGAGCAGGCAGAACGGGCAGTGCGTCCACCACTGCTGGCACGAACATCGACGTCGTCGGAAGCCCTGCAGCCCGCAGGGCCTCTCGCCGCCAGGTGAACAGATGTTGCGGGCTCATCCCGTGCCGGCGAGCGATCTCCGACACCACCGCCCCGGGCGCCATGGCCTCCGCGGTGATCCGCCTCTTCTCCGTTACCGACCAGCGGCGCCGACCACCGGCTCCCGTGATCACCTCCAGCCGCCGGACGACCCGCGGCGGCTCGACTATATGCTCGACCATAGACACAAAACGATCTCCTCAGAGATCGTCAGACTCGGCCTTCACGACATCGTCGAAAAGGTGGGTTCCAGGCACCGCTTACGACCGAGGAGGGGAGGCTCTACCTTCTCGTGGCGATCGACCGGACCTCCAAGTTCGCCTCGCCGAGCTGCACGAGAAGGCCACCCGCCGGATTGCCGGCAACTTCCTCAAAGCTCTTGCCGCCGCCGTCCCCTACAAGATCCACACTGTGCTCACCGACAACGGCACCCACTTCACCGAGCCGTCCGGCAACGCCTGGACGCCGACGGAGATCAAGGCCATGCGCGCCGAGAGGGTGCCCTTCCGCTGCCAAGCCTTCGAGGCGGCCTGCGCCGATCTCGACATCGAGCATCGTCTGACCAAGCCGCGCCATCCGTGGGCGCCGGCGATCGCGCACGAATGCCTCGCGGGCGTGCTTCATCGCATCCTCGTCCACCAGGTCGGCGAACTCATGGAGAACCGCCGGCCAGGATCCGCCATACTGCTTCGGGCCCACGCGCCCGGACAGGGCCAGCAGGCTCTCGAACCCTTCGATCATGCGCGCGCCGACATGCTCGGGTGTCCACCCGGCCGGCAGCTCGGGACCGTGATCCGGGCCTGTCACGGCGTGACATCCCGCGTTGTCACAGCGCGACACGGCGAGTGGCAGCCTTGCACCAGAGAACCAGACAGCCGCGGCTGGCTTGCCGCCGTTCTCGATACCGATCCGCCGAATAATGCTCGCCGACTCGATCGCATAGCCCATTGCCGCGCTAGCTAGCGACGCGACCTCTCGGTCAGCCTCGACAGGGTTGGAGACGGCAAGCTCCGGGCCGGCGACACTGTTGGCGCGCTGGTGGCTTACGAGGAGAGCCCGACCCATGCCCGCAAGGGCAGCCGCCGCTATCGCTACTACGTCAGCCAAGCCGTGCAGCATGGCAGGAAATCTGCAGACAAAGTCTGAATCAGCTCGTCCGCCGTGGCCGTCTGCCAGTCGAAGCTCGGTCCGAGCGGCTGGAAGCGGGATGCACCTTTTGCTGTCAGCGCCCTGGGGCCGTAGACGAGGGCGTGATGGCGAGTATCGCTCGCGACGTCACGCGTATTCGGCATCCCGCCCGCCAACGAGCCATGACACGACGAGCTTGCTGTCGGCATCAAGGGCCGTCCACGTCCAGGTGTCGCCCGCGATCGCCGGAGCTGCCTTGGCCGACGCGACGTTCTTCTGCTTGGCGTAGGTGAACGACCAAATCTCGTCGCACTGGACCCGCTTCGTCGCAACGTTCCGAACGTGGTCGTCGTGGTAGGTCGCGCACGCCTTCCCGGCGTCCACCAGGAGCTTCGCGACCGTATTGAAGCTCACGTCCGCCACGCGGGAGATCGACCGCATGGACGATCCCTCACAGAGCATCGAGAGGACTTGGACGCGCTTGGCGAGGGGGAGCTTGTTCATGAACTGAACAATATGCTTAGCGTCATGCATATGCAAGCAATCTCTTAGGATGCTTGCATCATCGTCTTATCTCGCTAGAATGCAAGCATGAGAAAGAGGATGCCTGCAATGGATGCGGACGCGAGCGGAAAGGCGAAGGGTGGTCACGCCAGGGCTGCGAAGCTCAGCCCCGAGAAGCGGTCCGAGATCGCGAGGAAAGCGGCGGCGCAGCGCTGGGCCGGCGCCCTCGCCGACGATACTCCCCGCGTACTGGAAAGCTTCAAGAGCAAACTGAACATCGCGGGCGCGGAAATTCCGTGTGCCGTGGTCATGGGCCCCGCCGGGGTGCAGCGCGTCTTGAGCGAGACCGGGATCACGAACGCGGTCCTCGGGGATCGGAGTGGGGCGTCCAAGCGTAAGAAGAAGGCCTCTGCGGAGGGCGGGGCCCCTTTGCCCATTTTCGTGGCCCCTAATCAGCTTTTAGCATTCATCACCACCGACTTACGCGAGGGGCCCCTCAAGCCGATCGACTACCTTGACGGTGAGCGTCTTGTCAGGGGGTACGACGCCAGCGTGCTAGCCGCCGTGTGCAACGTTTGGCTAAAGGCCCGTGAGGCCGGGGCCCTTCAGGATCAGCAACTCGACAAGGCCATGAAGGCCGAGATTCTGACAAGGGCTCTCGCCGAGACAGGCATCGTCGCTCTCGTTGACGAGGCGACCGGGTACCAGGCCGTCCGGCCACAGAACGCACTGCAATCTTACCTCGAATTGGTCATCCGGCGGGAGCTGGCTGCTTGGGCAAAGAAATTCCCGGACGAGTTCTACATCAACATCTATCGGCTAAAGGGTTGGGTGTGGCCCGGAATGAGTAAGAATCGTTATAGTGTGGTCGCGAACTACACTACAAACCTGATTTACGACCGTCTTGGGCCGGGCATCACGGAAGAATTGATTCAGAAGACGCCAAAGAATGACAAGGGATACCGGCCAAACAAGCTTCACCAGTGGCTTTCCGACGACATTGGCGACCCAATGCTTGCAACCCATATGCACTCGATCTTGATGTTTCAGCGTCTCGCGATAGCGAACGGCTACGGCTGGAAACGCTTCCTTCACATGGTCGATCAAGTGTTGCCCCGGCGAGGGAGCACGCTCGAACTACCATTGGAGTTCAACGACCCCAGCGCTTAGCAGCCGCCTTCCTAGCGATCTCCACCCGGCGCTCCGGTGTCATGGACTCCGCGCGCTTCCGGCCGCCGAGCTTGCCCATCTCGACGGCGGCGGCGTTCTTCAGAGGCCCGACCGGCTCGGCCTCGAACTCCGTCGCGCTCGCCGGTGAGCACCTGCATCACGCGGACGGCGTTGCCGACCACGTCGGCCGGGCGCTTGGGGCGCTTAGCCTGCATCTTCACTGCCCTTGACTGAAGGATGGGGAGCGCCTTCATCCTCTAGAAGATTGGCTAGTTTCCGGAACAGGTTGTCGTGGCAGCGCTTGCTGCCCGGCGTGTTGTTCAGCGTTGTGTGGAAGCCGTGGACACCCGGCGCGGTAAGATGGATATGGCCCTGGTTGGCGTCCCACCAGACTCCCATTTTTACATACACGCTCTTACCCGGCTTGCTAATCTCCGGCATCCATGCGGCTCCCTGCTTTCCGCTAAGCATACAGGAGCGAGGGCGGAGCGCGACCGTCAGACCGGCCGGATTTCAAACTGACGCACTACCCGACTAGCACCAGGGCGGCGGCTTCGAAGAGCGTGTGGTAGACCTCCTTGATGGAGGCGCTGACGAACTTGGTCGTATCGAACGGAACGCTGTAGGCGACTCCCGCCGGGAACCTGCGCGACAGCTCGTCCATCCGGGCCCGCACCGCCGCTTGAACGTCGATCGCGTTGGCTGAGGGATCCTGGAAGATGCCGATGCCAATGGCGGGCCGGCCGTTGAGCCGGAAGTCCTGGCCGTAGCTCTTGGCCCCGAGCTCCACCCGGGCCACGTCGCGCAGGCGGGTTATCTGCCCGCCCGCACCCGCCCCGGTCTTGACGACGATGCTGCCGAACTCCTCCGGGTCGTCGAAGCGGCCATGGACGGCGAGCGCGTACTGGAAGGTCTGACCGGGGCGGGCCGGCGGCGCGCCGATCTGTCCGGCCGGCACCTCCTGGCTCTGCTGCTGGACAGCCCCGATGACGTCCGCGGCGGTCAGGTTGCGAGCCTGGAGCAGCCCCGGATCGAGCCAGATGCGCATCGCGTACTGGCTGGCACCGTAGACGGTGACGTTGCCGACGCCCGGCACGCGACCGGTCGCTCGTGCTCAGGGCGGTCAACCGCGAGACGCTCCGGATTCGCTTGGAGGCGACGCCGCCGCCGCCGCCCGGTCGCATGGAGCGATCCGAAGCCCTGGAATGGGCGCTGCGCGGCTTCCTGGATCGGCGACAACCAGATTGGGAACTCACCGCCTATGTAGCGGCCGAGGACGGACAGGCGGGCCCCCTCAGCGGCGCGCTCGACGACCGGGTGCTGCGCGTCGTGGTGTCCCTGCGAGGCGGCGGCGGCTTTGCGGTGATGGAGACATCCGGGCGGATGGACGTGCTGCTTCGACGCGCGTTCGGGATCCCGCCGGGATTCTGGGTCGCCGTGATCGGTTTCATCGTCTCCGAACGGCGTCAGCGCGTCGACGTCGTCGACCTCGCGGCGATCGAGGTTGCCGAGCACGAGGCCCGGGGAGCCTCCGTCGAGCTTGCCGCTTCCACGACCGCATCGGTGATCGTGGAATGCGACCCCCTGGCATTGAGGCGGGTGCTCGCGAACCTCCTGGGGAACGCCACCACCTATGCCAGCCGGACGGAGGTGACCGTCCGGGCGCATCGCGGCGTCTGCCGGGTGACCGTCGACGACGACGGTCCCGGCATCCCGGAAGCCGAGCGGACCGCGATCTTCAGCCCGTTCTACCTCATCGACGGCTCGCGAAACCGCGTCACCGGCGGGAACGGCCTGGCCCGAGCCACCGTGAAGATCGGCCTCGCCAACCTCGTCTACAACATGCGCCGCGCCGCCTGGCTCACCCGGCAGCAAGCCATCCCGGCCTGAGCAGGTGCAGGGACACGCCCCTCAGCCCAAAACGCCATCCCCGAGAAGGCAATCGCCCTCCAGCTCGGAGCACCGGAGCCCACCGCTCAGGAACCGAGGTTCTTGGAGGTGTCCGGCTAAGCCTCGCCGCCGACCGGGCTCATCTGTGCTCGATCTGGTCGGCTTCTCGTCAGCGGGGAAATAGGGCGTCGCCTTGTCGGCTCGTGGTCAGACCCGACGGCCGTTGGATGGATGAGCCGAGGTTGAGTGCAGAATGTTGAAGTGGGCCAAAACTAAGAACGCCGCACACGGGCGAGAAGCACGCTTGTCTGGACCTTTCCGCCGCGCCTCACGACCTCGAGGTCGCGAGGTCCTTCAGGAACTCCGAGCCCGGCTGGACGCCGGTGACCAGCAGCCGATCGCGCGCTCGGGTGCATGCCACGTAGAGCAGGTGGCGCTCGGTCTCGTAGACGTCCTCCAGCTCGACCTCGTCCGCTACGCCCTGGATGCGGGATGCGAGCGGCAGCACCTCGTCGTCACATGCCATGACGACGACCGCCTTGAACTCCAGGCCTTTGGCCTGATGCATCGTCCCGAGCGCCAGCCGACCGGCGGCATCTTCGCCCTGCTCTGACAGCTCGTAGGCGCGCAAGTCCCCCGCCGCGATCAGGCGGCGGGCGCGAGGCATTTCCGCAGGCGAGCGCACGAAGACACCGATCTCACTCATCACGATCCCGGCCGCGATCGCCTCGCGAATGAAGGTCGCCACCCGCGCAACCTCCTGCTCCTCGCCGTCGGCCAGCTCGATCGCCGGTATTGGTCCCTCGAACACCGATACGGTGCCGCGTCGCTCCTCCTCCACCCCATCGACGTCTCGGACGGTCGTCGGCAGAAGACGGTCGGCGGCTGTCCTGATCTGGTGGGAGGTCCGGTAGTTGACCGAGAGGGTGAGCGAGCGCCCGCGTACGTCGATCCCCAGCGAACGCCAGGAGAAGGGCTGCTGGAAGATGCGTTGCCCGCTATCGCCTGCGAAGAAGAGCGCGTCCCCTCCGCTCGGGGCGACCGCGGCGAGAAAGCGAAGCTCCGGGACCCCGAGATCCTGAGCTTCGTCGACGATGATGTGCGAGAAGGGCTTCTCGGTTTGGGCCGTGTGATGGCCGGCGACCTTGGCCAGGATCGCAGGCCATGTCGTGAGACCGCGCTCGCTCAGGGACGCTCGCACCTTCTCGAAAACGGGCCAGAGCCGTTCGCGCTGGCGCGCGCCCAAACGGTTGCGACGCCCGAGCCGCGGCACGCCCGCATAGGCCTCGAGGCTGTCGATCTGCCAAGCGTCAACGACGTGCTGCCATTCGGATAGCACGAAGGCCGGTGAGGCCGTCGTGCCGGCTGCCCTGACGAGGAGAGCACGGAGCGCGTCGTCCGCGACGACGTGCGGCTTGCGTCCCAACGCGAGCTGGAACAGCTCGCTTGCGACCTCCCGCAAGGGCGCAACCGTGATCCGAGGCACAACACCGCTCTCGGGCCCGGCGAGCACGCGCAGCTTGCGTTCCAGCGAGGCCGCCAACGGCCGCGAGAAGGTCGTGAGAAGCAGGCGGGAGTCGGTCTCGCCCGCCGCGAGACGGGCCGCACGATGGAGGGCGACCACGGTCTTGCCGGTGCCCGCCGACCCCGCCACACGCGCCGGCCCGGAGAAGCTTCGCTCCACCATCGTCCGTTGGGACGGGTGCAGGAAGACCGCCCACTTATCCCACGGTGCGTCGAGCGCTGCCGCCAGCTCGGCCTGGTTCTCCACGAAGCGGAAGCGGCGCTGCGCATCGGGATGGATGAAGGGATCGGCGGGCTGGGTTGCGGTCGGCTTCTTCAGGATGCCGGTCGCCGCAAACTCGAGCAGAGCTTCGGCGGCTTCCGCCGGAAGATGCGGCGCGAGCGCGAAGAAGCTATCCTCAGTTGCGGTCCGGGCGTCCGCGATCCAGTCCTCTGGGATGCCGACCGATAACAGGTCGTCCGTCGTCAGGCCGGCGAAGATCAGAGGCGTCGACGTCGGAGGCGAGGCTGGTTCCTCGACCGCAGGCAGGGCGTGAGAGATCTCCTCCACCCGCTCCCGCACTTCGACGATCTGCACGGCGCCCGTCCGCGGATGTGTCTCGATCCGTCGCCGCTCGGCCCACGCGTAGGCGCGATCGTGGTGGTCCACGTAAGCAAGGAGCAGGCTCGCCTCGGTCTTGTGGACGACGATGCGGATGTCGAGGTTGACCCGAACCGACCAGAAGTTCGGGTCCTTCGAGCGGTCGATGCGGTGAAACGAGAGGCCGGGCGACGAGGGATCGAGCTGGAGGTCGAAGGCCGACATCTTAACGGCCTTCTGCTCTTGCGCGGGTAGGCGCGCGAGCGCGTCGGTGAAGGTATCGGCGATCAGGAAGTCCATATTAGTCTCTATGACGTTCGAGATCGTCGCGCACTTTAGCCATTTCTCCAGAGAAATAGTCGAACGTTTCAGGCCAGAGCAGCACCGAATTAGTTGAACTACGGCCCGGCGTTGTCCACTTCCCGACGAGCCGTCCGTCGCTCACGGAGCCGTTCAGATACATCAGAGAGAAAATCGGCTCGTCTATGTCGGCCTTCGTTAGCGTAAAACGACCATCGGCAACGCGCGCTGGATTGTCATCGCCAAACAGCATTCGTAGCTGAAACATGATGGGCGACCAGCCAAAAGCTGAAACACCCCAAACGCGAACGACTTCATAATAGGACAGATTCGGAGCTATATTGTTCGGCTTCAAATCGATGACGAAGGTAAGACCCTTCTTCCCTTCCTTCTCGAGAGCCTCCTCAAGTCGAATGTCCCACTGGAAAGGCTCGCTCTGGGTCGCTGATATGCGAGCGCGCAGGAAGCGGGGGATATGTCCCCTGTTGCAGCCGAACAGTGAAACTTTCTCCATGAAGCGAAAGCTGAGTTTCTCACCGTCGACGGTCTTATCGTACAAGGCATACATGAGACCCTCAGACTCCGAACACCTTCATCACCTCGTCCCCGAAGTGGTTGATGACCTTCACGGCGATGCGTGAAGTCGACGGTCGCGGGAACGGGCGGGAGGTGTCGCGATACAGCGTCGCCCAGGCGGCCTCATCGATCTCGGCCCGGAGCGCCGTCTTGAGGCTCTTGTAGGGGTCCTGCGCGCCGAGGAAGTAGGCGTGGCGGACGAAGAAGCTCTCCTCGTTGTAGTCGGTGTCGATGAACCATGCCGCGATGCCGGCCGTGTCGTCGGAGCGGATCGTGCCGGTGTTCGGGTCGAATACGTCGACGCCTTTCACCTTCACCCGGATCTGCCCCTCGCCGGCATCTTCGATGTCGATGTCCGGCTCGCCGAAAACAACGAACAGGTTGCCCTTGCCGGTGTTCTTCAGGTCGTCGGCCATGTGCAGGTCGGGGTTCATCTTCGCCTTCAGGATGGCGAGCGGGCCGAGGCGGGTGAGGTCGGCCGAATGGGCGTCGAACGCGAAGGCGCAGGCGATCAGCAAGTCGAACCGCGCCTCCGTGGCTTCGCGAGCCGCTGCCACGAGATCGATCCGCGACACGGTGCCGAACTCGGGCCCGATGAAGATCGCGGCACGACGCTCCCGCTCGCCTTCCGTGAAGTGGCCTTCGGCCCCGACGTATTGGCCCGGCCAGCCGGCGAGCGAGGTGAAGCGGATCGTGTCGCGCTTCTCGGCCTGATGCACGCCTGCGGTGCGAAGGTGATCCAACACGACCGTCGCGAAGTCGGTCGGCGGAGTCGCGCCGTTCCGCCCGGCTGCGCGTGGGCCGGCGCCGGCCTCGGCGTCGAGTTCGTCGATCCGTTCGTCGTCGTCGGCCGGCGCGACCCGGTGCGGCGACAGGCTCTCGACCGTGAACGGCCCCGCGACCCGCACCTTGCGCCGGTCCTCGTAGGGCCTATCGTAGAGGAACTCGACATCGGCTGCCTTCGCGATGGAGGCATCAATCTCGCGCTGGCGCGCGATGCGGGCCTCCCACCAGGCCGCATGCGGACGCTGGGCCGCGTCAGGCCAGGCGGCCCCAGTCTCGCGCGGAATCTGCCACTCTTCCCAGGTCTCGTGGAGAGCGGCGTTCAGCTCGGCCCGGAGCGGCTCCAGCTTCGCCTGCCAGCGCTCCCAGATGACGTCGATCTCGGCGTTGTTGGCTATCGACTTCAACGTCACATGCGGGGCGCGCTCGTAGACGAAGCCGGCCCGGATGTCGCCCTGCGTGGCGGAGAGCGGCTGAGGCTTGCCCGAGACCTCCTGCTCCTTCTTCCGCCCCTCGGGGCTGTCAGCCAGCAGGTAATACGGGTAGCGCGCGCTCATGAGGCGCGAGCGGGCGAGCGCGAGGGCGACGCGGCTCGTATCGATTGTGATCCAACGCCGCCCCCATTGCTCCGCCACGGTCGCGGTCGTGCCGGAGCCGCAGGTCGGATCGAGCACGAGGTCGCCGGGATCGGTAGCCATCATGATGCAGCGTTCGATGATCCGCGTGAAGGTCTGGACCACATATACTTTGGGATCAGCAAACCCAGAGATTACGGTATCCAGCCACACGTTAGTGTGCGGATAGACGTTAAAATCATCAATGTATCTGACATACCGTAACGTATTCCCGATGTACATCATGCGCCTAGACTTTGAGAGACGCCGCATCCCTGAAAGGTCGGTTTTGAATGTTCCCCTTCCAGCTTTGTACGTACGGCCCTCATGCGAGAACTCTGTTAGGTCTGCGCCCTGTGAAGGCCGTTGGCTTCGCAGATCACCATGCGCGAAGACACGAAGAGAATGATTCGCAGCGTCCACCTGCCATTCTTTAATCGGCCGACGCCAGCCAGTGCTATCCTCGCCAAACGTGTACTGAGATGCACCCTCGGCCCCGGCTTCTTTCCTGAGAAAAAGTGATCGTTGTTTAGCGCTTCCGGTGCGTCCGTACCAAAGAACAAAATCGACGACAGATGATAGTTCTTCCGAAGAGGATGAGGTGGTTTTTAGAAACGTGATTTGATTGATGAAATTTTCCGCCCCGAACACCTCGTCCATCACCGCCCGCACGCGGTGCACGTTCTCTTCGCCGATCTGGACGAAGATTGAGCCAGACTCCGTGAGCAGCTCGCGCATGACCGTGAGGCGGTCGCGCAGGTAAGTCAGGTAAGAGTGGATGCCGTCGCGCCAGGTGTCTCGAAAGGCTTTCACCTGCTCGGGCTCACGCGAGATGTCGGTCTGCTTGCCGTCCTTGACGTCGCGCGAGAGCGTCGAGACCTGCCAGTTCGAGTTGAAGCGGATGCCGTAGGGCGGGTCGAAATAGATGCACTGCACCTGCCCGCGCAGCGCCTCGCGCTCGGCGAGCGACGCCATGACCTGCAGCGAGTCGCCGAGGATCATGCGGTTCGACCAGTGCTGGTCGTGCTGGTAGAACTCGGTGCGGGCGTCCGGATCGAGGCCGTTGAAATCGGCGAATAGGTCGGACGCGTCGTCCGCCTTCGGGCTCCCCCGGCGGCGCAGGTCGTCGATGATGACCTTGGGGTGGATCTTCTCCTGAATGTAGAGCGGGGGCGCCTGGACGACGAGGTCGGACCAGTCCTGGGCGTCCTTGCCGCGCCAAACGAGCTGGGCATCGCCGATTTCGACCTCGCCGGTCTCGGCAAGTCGCGCGACCTGCTCCTTCGTGAGACGGATGCGGGCGCCGTTCCAGACGATCTGCGGGTCGAGGTCGGGATCGCGTGGTCGGGTCTCGCGCGCCGGCAGCGGTCGGGCCCGCCGGTAGATCACGGGCCCGAGCGGTGCCGCCTCCTCCATCCGATCAGCGACAGCGGCGAGTTCCGCGGTCGGGATGTTGCGGCGGCTCGCCTCGTCGTGAGTCAGCGCCTCGACGTGTCGGGCGTCCTTGGGCTTCGCGGCACGGGCCATCAGGCTGCCGCCCGCTGCCGCACGAAGCCGTCCACCATTCGCCCGAACGCGGCCTCGATCTCGAACACGTCGTTGAACTCCGCGAAAGCCCAGCGGCCGCAGCCGCCGATGTTGTTAACGCCTGGGCACCACAGGTTCCGCATCGTCTCCGCCTTGAGCTTGGCGTCGGACGACGAGATGCCCTTGGTCTCCAGCACGAGGTTCAGCGGCTCCGCCTCGCCCGTGTCCAGGCGCGCGACGAAGTCGGGCAGGTAGATGCGCGGCACGGCGCCGTCGCGATAGGGCACCTCGAAGCCGAGTCCCTGGTTCTTCACGTAGGCGAGGACGCGCGGATGCGCTTCCAGCACGTGCGCCATCTCGGCCTCCCAATCCGAGTCGCAGACGACGTGGCTGACATGGCTGCGGCCCGGGGCCGTCGTCCAGAGCTTCGCCTTCGACGTCGTGAAACTCACGAAGCGAGTCGAGCCTGAACGATTGTACGGGTCGAGGATCGCCTTCACGCGCTTCTCGCCGCTCTCCTGACGCTGGCAGGCGAGGTAGATCAGCTCGACCGCGCGGTCGGCCAGCTCCAAGTATGTCACCGCGGCCTGCGGCACGCCCTTGCAGACGAGATAGTGGCCGTCCAGCCACTGCCGGACGACCTTCTGGGCCGAGTAGAACAGGTGGTAGGGCGCGTCCTCGCCGGGGTCGCGCAGCCGCGTCTCGACGAGACGCTTGGCAAGTTGATAGGAGATCGCGCTCGGACGGATCGTCTCCAGCAGGGCCGTGTTCAGCGTGATGCCCTGCCCGACGATGCCCTCCATCAACACCGTGCAGGGCCCGACCTCGTGCGGCGTGAGCACGAGGCGGGAGTCGTCCGTGAACGTGGCCTGGAGGCGCTCGTCCGGGAGTTCGACCCGATAGCCCTCCACTCGCGGGAAGGTAATCTCGAGCGCCGCCCGCTCCTTGACGGCGTGAACGCGCGTGACCGACTTCGGCTCGGCGGGCTTCGCGATGACCGGCTTCGCCGTGAAGTCGAACGGTATGCCGAGGATGTCGGCGTATTCGGTGTCGAACAGCCCGTCGGCGTTCAACGCGTAGGATTGCCGCCGCAGCGCCCGCCCGACCACCTGCTCGCATAGGAGCTGCGTCCCGAACGCCCGGACACCCAGGATGTGCGTGACCGTGTTGGTGTCCCAGCCTTCAGTCAGCATGGAGACCGACACCACGCAGCGGATGCCCTCGCCGAGCCGGCCCGGTTTGCCGACCGTGTTCATGACCTCGCGCAGAAGATCCTGGTCCGAGATTGCTTCCGCGGCCGCGCCGCCCGCGCCGGCCCGCTGTACCATCTCGCGCTTGAACTGCTCGATCTCCGGCCCGGCCATCTCGCGGAAGCGCGGGTCGAGCGCGTCGCCTGACTCGAGCTGCTCGGAGTCGATTAGGAGCGTGTTCGGGCGCGGGTGGCGTCCGCCGTGCTCATCGAAGTTCCTGAACAGCTCGAGGTGGCCTTGGTGGATGGTGACCGGGTCGCCATCCTCGTTCGGTCGCTCCCAGCCCGCGATCCACTCGTAGACGAGCTTCGAGGTCGCGGTGTTGTTGCAGACCACGATGAAGACCGGCGGCATCGCGATGCCGGACTTCTGCCAGAGATCGAAGGTCTCCTTGTAGTGGCCATAGAGGGCCCAGAGCGCGGTCTGAAGCTGCGGCTGAAGATCGAAGGGGTCGAGATCGCCCGATTTGCCGGCGCCCTTCTTCGGCATCTTCTTGCCGATATGGGCCCAGAGGTCGCGGTACACCGGCATCTCGCCGGCCGGCAGGTTGTCCGCCACGGGCACGCGCGGCAGCTTCACGATACCGCTCTCAATCGCATCCATGAGCGAGAAGTCGCTCACGACCCACGAGAATAGCGTGCCCTCGCGATAGCCGGAGCCGCGCAGGAAGAACGGGGTCGCCGAGAGGTCGAACACGGTCCGGACCCCAAGCTTTCGCTTCAACGCTTCCAGGCCGTTGATCCAGAGCCGGGCCGCTTCGTCGTTCTTCTTGGCCTCGTCCTTCTCCTCCCCCTTCAACTCCTCTTCCTGGCTGTCGCCGGGCTTACGCCGATAGCAGTGATGAGCCTCGTCGTTGATGACGACTACGTTCTTGAAGGCGAGCAGCTCGCCGCAGGCCCGGCGCAGCATCTCGCCCTCGGTCTCGACTGTCTGTGGAGCCTCGCCCCGGCCTTGCAAGAGCGATCGACCGACGCGTGAGATCTCCAGCGTCTCGCGGCGGCGGAACGTGTGGTAGTTCGTGATGACGATCTTGGCCTTGGCGATATCTCCCAGCATGTCGGCCGGCAGCAGCTCGCGTGTTCGGTAGTAGCTGTCCGGGTCCTCTGGCAGGAGCACGCGCAGACGGTCGCGAATGGTTAGCCCGGGCGCGACGAGGAGGAAACCGCGACTGAAGAGCGAGCTGTCGGGCTGGCGCACCGCGTTCACGGTCTGCCAGCCGATCAGCATGGCCATGACGGTCGTCTTGCCGCTGCCGGTCGCCATCTTGAGGGCGAGGCGCAGCAGCTCAGGGTTCGACGCCTCGTTCGCGCCGCGGATGTGGTCCCATATCGGGCGGTAGCGCCGCTCCCGGCGTGCCACCTCGGTCAACCATATCGCGGTCTCGACGGCCTCGACCTGACAGAAAAAGGGACGCACGCTCTCGAACCGATACGTACGCCAATGCGCCAGCAGGCGGGCCGTTGCGGGCGTCACGCCCCAGTCAGCCGGGTTTGGGATGCGGCGCCAAGTCTCGAGGTGCGACCTGATCTCGTTGATGATCGGGGTCGGGTTGTACTCCTGCTCCGCCGTCGAGAAGCCTTCCGAATCGCCGAGCGATAGGGATGCCTGGGCAGCCTTCTTCATCTGCTTCTTAGGCTTCGGAACGGGCGTCAGCAGCTTCGAACGACGGCGCCCCTCGACGGGCGGGCCGTCCAGCGGCTGTCCGTCTGGGTCGAGGGCATGATGTAATCGCGGCGCCTCATACGGTGAGTTGAGGATCGGCCGCTCGAAAAAGGACGGGTGCATGATGATCGCCGAACACCGTTCGAGCTGCCTTCATACGTGCCTAGTTGCGGGATCGAAAGAAGGCCAAGAATCGGCCACTACGGTCCCGTTCCCATCGCGCCAGCAGCGGAGGGCGCGTGCCTGTTCCTCGCGGCGACCGGCGTTCGCACCCGACCCAACCGAGGGATGGTCGATGATCACCGCGGACCCGACGCCCGCTACTGCGCTATGCAAGGCGCGGGTGCGGTCGGCTTCGCTACCGGCGAGCTTCACCATCACCAGAGACGACCTGGGGAGGGCCTGCACGGGCGCCATGTAGCCCTCGATCGGGCGGCGGCTTGCTCCCGACTCGCGCCACGAGCAGACATTCGATGCTTGCCCGGAAGCGGACCTTCGAGACCGGGCTCGGCTTACGCCCGCTCTCGACCCGTCTACGACATTCATCTAACTGAACTTAGTATCCGCTTCGGCGTGGGCGGCATGGCCCGCGACCGACGTGAGCGCAACGGGGATGCTTCCAGCGTCGGCGCAGCCCGGCCAATATCTTCGCAGGGGCTATCGGGTTGCAGTCGATCGCGTGAGGACAGCCAGGCGCCGGTCGCATCAACTAAGAGCGGGAGACGGGCCTAGTCTGAACTTGATAGAGCTGCCTTAAACGACTTCGACACGCCGGTCGTCCGGCTCGATATCTGGAGCGTGACTGAGGAGCGACCTCAAGCTTCGCCTTCAGGCGCGACGAGCTTCGCTGACCGATTTCCAAGACGGAAAGGACAGGGTGGAACCTATTCGGAAAACCGTCATCATTCAGGGGTCGCTCGCCTACGCCACGCGGCGCGCCGCGGCTGCGCGGGCTGGCGAGAACGGCCTGCAGATCATGACAGCGTCTCAATTGGCGGCTCGCCTCGCCGGCGGGTTCTCACATGAGGCGACTGTAGAAGACGTCGAGCACTCGGTCCGAAACGCGCTCGATTTGGGCGGCTTCGAGGAAATTGAAAGGGTCCGGCATTTACCGGGCATTACGCGGGCCATAGCGCGGACGCTGCGCAAGGCCTGGCACGCCGACCTGCGCCTCAGCGAGCGGGCTCGCTCGTCCGACAGTGCACGCGTCCGCGACCTTGCTCTGGTTGAGAGGCGCACAAGGGAACAGCTCCCGGCGGGCGCCCTCCTTCCGGACGCACTTCGGGATGCGGCCTGCGGCCGCGCGCATGTCGCGGCGTCGGTTCTGGGTGACCTCAGCATCGAGGGTGTACACTCCATCGATCCCCTATGGCGCCCGCTCTTCCATCGTCTCTGCGCCGACAAGGATATCCCATGGCGGGCGCCGGTCGGCGCCGAGACTGGATGGTTTCCAGGCACGGTCACGAACTCGCCAACGATACCCGCACCGCCGATCCCCGACGTTGTGACATGCGCCAACCCGCGCCACGAGGTTTTAGAGGCCCTGCGATGGGCTCGCGGCTTGCTCGCGACCGGGCGGGCGGCGGCCTCGGCGATCGCAATCACCAGCGTCGCTACCGACGAGTGGGACGACCACGTCTTGTCACTCGCGCGCGAGGCGGGCGTGCGGGTTTCGTTTCCGCACGGGATAGCCTGTCTTAGCACGGCTGATGGCCAGCTCTGCGCCGCGCTCGCTGACGCAGTGCTGAACGGCCTCAGCCAGCACCGCGTACGCCGTCTCTTGGCCTTGGCGGCCGGACAGCACCTCGCTCTCGGCGCCCTCCCGCGCAGCTGGCTGCAGGTGCCGCGCGGCGCGACACTGAACACTGTCGCAGAATGGGCCCGCGTACTCGAATATCTGCCGCCGTCGGATCTCGATCCCCGTTCGGTCGTACTTCCCCTTCTTGCCATCTTGGAGAAAGGCTCCGCCGCGGCGGAGGACGCCGCCAACGCCTTCCTACGCGGAAGGGCCAGGCGCCTGTGGGAACGGGCGACCAGAGCCGCGCCAGCCGTTGCGCTCGAGCTAACCTTGCGCACCCTGCGGATTCCCGACGAGCACGATTCTGCCGACGCAGTAGTGTGGTGTCCAGCCTGGCAGCTGGCGGCGGCGCCGCGGCCGTGGATGCGGCTCCTGGGTGTGACGAGCCGCGGCTGGCCGCGCTGGTTCAGCGAGGATCCGCTGTTGCCACGCCACATCGTTTCGACCGAGGAGCTCGACGCCGATCCCCCTACCATCGGCGATCGGCGGGCGTTTCGGGTCATCGGGAGCCAAGCGGCGGCCGGGCTTGTTCTCTCCCGAAGCCGCCGCAACGCACAAGGAGCGTTGACCGGCCCAAGCCCCCTCCTACCTTCCAGCATCGCGAGCCGCGATCTCGCGCGAGACCGGCTGCCCGAGCACGCGCTCAGCGAAGCGGACAGAATCGCCGCGCGGCCACAGGAGGCACTGCGAACGGCACCGATCGCTGCGGCGACCCAATGCTGGCGGGACTGGCACAACCCCGCGCTCACACCACACGACGGCCTCATCGCCGCGGGTCATCCGGCCATCGCCCGCACCATCACCGGCGTGCAGTCGCCGACGTCCTTGACCCGCCTGTTGCGGGATCCGCTCGGGTTCGTCTGGCGCTATGCCTTGGGCTGGTCCGCCGAGGACGAACGAGAGCAACCTTTGACGCTCGCACCCGACGATTTCGGCAGGCTGGTCCACGAGCTGCTGCGCCGCACCGTCGATGCGCTCGAGCCTACCCCGGGCTTCACGGTCGCGCATGAACACGAGATCGCCGACGCGTTGGAGGCGGCCGTTAGAGTTGTAACGGCCTCATGGCCGCTCGCACGTCCGGTACCGCCGCAGGTGCTTTGGGTGAACACCGTCCGTCAGGCTGCCGAGATGAGCCTCGCGGGCCTTACCCGGGAGAAGTTCACCGAGGCGGGCACGCGCAGTTGGACGGAGGTGCCCTTCGGAGAGGCGGGCTCGGATGCGGTAGGGCGCAGCTGGCCTTGGGACTCGGAAATTCCTGTCACGGTTCCCGGAACATCTGTCACCATTCGCGGCAAGATCGATCGGATCGACCTGCGCGCCGCGGGCGATGCCGTTCGGGTCACCGACTACAAGACCGGCGAGAGGCCTAACGACGCTGATGCACGCACGATCGCCGGAGGCGCAGAACTGCAGCGCGTACTCTATGGGCTCGCCTGCCGACAGCTTCTCCCGACGGTGCCGACGATCAGGGCGCGCCTCAGCTATCTGCGAGAAAGCTCCGCCCTCTACCACCTCACTGACATAGACGCGGCCATTGCGGTTGTCGGGGAGTTTGTCGCGGCCGCCTGCGCTGCTCTCGAGAGCGGACGCGCCTTGATCGGCATCGCTGCAGCGGACCGGCTGAACGATCTTCGTCTCGCGCTCCCCGCCTCGCCGAGTTACATTCGGCGCAAACAACAGGCGCTCACCGACGCGACCGGCGATCTTGCGCGCTTCTGGCACGAGCCATGACCGCACGGGCGGACGATGCTGACCGCCTGCGGGCCCTGACCGCGCTCGACGCGACCTTGTTGGTGGAGGCGGCGGCCGGGACCGGCAAGACGTCGCTGCTCGCCGGGCGCGTCACTATGCTACTCGCCAGTGGCCTCCCGCCTGGTGCAATCGCAGCGATCACGTTCACCGAACTGGCCGCCGGTGAGCTGCGCGCCCGGGTTGAGCGATTCGTGACCGCGCTTCTGAACGACGTCGTGCCGCCTGATCTCGTTCCCGCGGTCGGGACAGCGCTCTCTCCCCCGCAAAAGGCCGCGCTCGCGGCGAGCCTCCCGGAATTTGACGCGCTCACCACGACCACGATCCACGGGTTCTGCCACGGGTTGCTGCGGGGGTACGCAGTCGAGGCAAACATCGACCCGGGCGCGGAGGTGCTCGACGCCGTTCAGACGGATTTCGCATTCACCAGCGTGTTCGAACGTTGGCTTCGGCGGCGCCTCGGCGAGAACGCCAACCCCGAGGATCCTATCGCGGTCATGGCCCGGCGTGACCCGGTAGAGGCCGTCGACACCCTCAAGATGCTCGCGGAGTTCCGCCGGGCGTTTCGAACGGCCCGGCCTCTCAAAGCCGACCTGGTCCACAGGGCGGACGCGGCGTTCGTCGAGTGCGTGCGGGAGTTTCGCCGCTGGCTCAACGGCGTCCACTATCCGGACATTGCGCAGCAAGACGTAGAGGGACTGGAGCGCCTCGCGGCCCATTTCGAGGGCAAATTCGCAGCGCCGCCTTCGTTCGCCCGGCTCTGGGACCTCGCTCACCCGCCACGTATCGAGGCGATGGACCGGCGTTCCCTCGCCCTCAAACCCTATCAGAGACTTGGCGCTTGGAAGAGCGCGGCCGGAAAAGAGGATGGTACCCGCCTCGATGCCGAGGCCGGCGCCCACTACGCTCGCTGTGCAACCGCGTTCGGCACGCTACTCGGCGGGATAGCAACGACGCTGGTGGCGACGTTCGCCGGCGAGCTCGACGAGCTGCTCGGCGATTTCGAAACGTTCAAGCGCGATGCCGCCGTCATTGATTTCGACGACCTGCTCTTACGGACGCGTGACGTCCTGAGAGGGCATGAGACTGTGCGACAGGCTGTTTCAAATCGATATACCCGGATACTCGTGGACGAGTTCCAGGACACCGACTCCGTGCAGGCGGAGATATTATTCTTGATCGGCAGCGCCGCAGGAGCCGTGCAGTCCTGGCAGGACCGCGATCTGTGTCGCGGCAGCCTCTTCATGGTGGGTGATCCGAAGCAGGCTATCTACCGCTTCCGAGGTGCTGACGTCGCCTCCTACATGGTCGCTCGGGATGCTGTAGCGCGCCAGTTTCCCGGCAACATTCTTCGTATCAGCGCGAGCTTTCGATCACGCGACGAGATCCTCCAGCACGTCAACCTGTGCTTCGGAGGCGCCCTCGGCCGGCAGGCACCGGGCTATGTCGCTCTGCAGTCGACGCTCGGCCCGCCCGAGCACGGTCTGCCCTGCGTTGCGAAAGCGACAATACGGATCAACAAGCATAGCAAGATAGACTTCGTACGCGACCAGGAAGCACGCACCATCGCCGCGCTGTGTGCGCAGATGATCGGAAACGTGCGCGTGCGGCGCTCCGGTGGTGCATCCGGACTTCTTGTTCCCGGCGACATCGCGCTGCTCGCGCCTGCCGGAACCGACCTTTGGCGATACGAGCGCGCGCTTGAGGAAGAGGGACTGCCGCTCCTGTCGCAGGCTGGACGAAACCTCTTCCGCCGTCAGGAAGCACAAGACTTCGTGGCGCTGGTGCGCGCGCTCGCGGACCCGCGCGACACGGTCGCGCTCGGGGCGCTGCTGCGCGGGCCACTGGTAGGTCTGACTGAGCAGACGCTGCTCGACATATCGGCCTCCCTGCCATCCAACGACCGCGACGGTGGTAGCAAGCGGCTGACCCTGTTCACGTCCCCCGAACAGATCGGCGATGAAGCAGCCCGCACGGTGATCGAGGTGCTCGGCGATCTGCGGCGGAGAGTCCGCACGACGACACCTTTCCTGCTTCTTGCCGAGGCGCTGGAGCGCTTGCGTGTCCGTGCGACGCTGGCGGCGCGCGGCGCGGATCAAGCGGCGCGGACTCTCGCCAATCTCGACCTGCTACTGGAGAGGGCCCGGGCCTATGGGGTCCGTGGCTTTCGACAGTTTGCGCGCGACTTGAACACCGAGTGGGAGGGCGACCAAAAGGGACCTAAGAAGCAGGACGAGGCGCGCCTCGACGCGAGTGGAGAAGCCATCGAGATCGTAACGGTTCACAGCTCAAAAGGCCTTGAGTGGCCGGTGGTCATTCCGATCAACATGAGTTCGGAGCCCCGCCGTCGCGACCCGTTCATTTACCACCGTCGCGATGATACGCTTCACTGGGTGCTGGCCGATGTCGTGCCGCCCACGGTCGCCGACGCTATCGGGCGAGAGGACCAGGAGACTTCCGAGGAGCGCGACCGGCTTCTTTATGTGGCGTGCACGCGGGCGATCGACCTTCTCATCCTACCGCACTTCGCCGCGCCGCGCCCGAACTCCTGGAGCGAACTTCTTGATTTGCGGCGCGACGCATTGCCCGAACTCGACCTCTCGGGTTTGAAGCGGAAGACGGTTATGCGGGCCGAGCCCTCCGTGAACGCGCAGACGGTCGAGGTCTTCTTAGCCGAGTGCGCCACTGTCGATGCCGCCTCCCGGCCGATCAGGTGGATACGTCCCAGTGAAGGTGATGCCGACCGCCTCCAACCCGAGCAGGCCGTCGTGGCGGAGATTGCCGAAATGGACAGCATGTCCGGTCGCATCGAGGGTAGTCGCACGCGTGGCGTCGTCCTTCACAAGCTTATGGAGGAGGTGCTGACCGGTGAAGTTTTGGATGACGCTGCCGCCCTGACCGCGCGCGCCGCGGAATTGAGCGACCAGCTGGCACCTTCGTACCGCGCACCCCGCCCTGATCCCGCGGAGCTAGCCTCTACGGTCTCCCGCACGCTCGCGCTACCGGCCGTCGCGGAATGGCGCGCTGTTCTAGTACCCGAGTTGCCGCTCTACGAGACGCGCGGCGATAGGCTGATGGCCGGCCGGGCCGATGCCGTTGCCTACGCAAACGGCTGCCCAGCTGTCGTATTCGACTGGAAGAGCGACGTCTCGCCCGCGCACTCAGACCGGAGGGACTATGCGGCGCAGCTGCGGCTTTATCTGAGTGCGATCGGCGCTCGTCGGGGCGCTGTCGTCTTCATGACCCTCGGGGAAGCCCAGTGGGTCGAGCTCGCGGTTTGATCTCGGAGAAGGCCGGTCTGCATACCCTGCGACGTCCGTGCCGCCCTGCTTGAAGGACGCTGGTGTTGTTGCACCACCGGTCGTCATCATTCGAGGTGCCAGCGCAACAGAACGAAAGGCCGCTTCGTTATAGACCGCGTCGCGCGTCGGGGTTGCAGCTCGCCGCGTGGGCGAACTAGAAATGCCCTCAGTGTCGCGGCGATCTTAGGCCAGCTAATCCATCAGCAGTCGCTCGCCGATCCGCTAGAGAGGCTTCCTTGGGCCGATCCAAGATCAATCGGGAGATCGTTGAAGCGCTCCAAGCTCAGATCGTCGAAGCGGCCCTCGTGGAACGACATCCGGTCGACATCGTGTCGCGCTCGCAGGTCGGGCTTGTCACGGAGGCGAGCGACGTCGCCGAACTCGAGGAGTTAATCACTTCCATGCAGCCGGAACACGGGATCCGCCCGTGCCGGCAGGTACTTGGCCTGGTGCCCGGGATCGCGGAAACCGTCCGGAAGACGGTTTATTATCGCCCGGCTGAGCGGCTTCTCCAGGAAGCCTTAGGCGATTTCCACCCGATCGTCCTCGTGACCACGGTGGAGACCCAGCGCTACGTCGCCGCGCTGACCCGCTTCTGCAACGAGCCCGCCCGTCGGCGTCAGCTCTGGATTTGGCGGGGTACGGCCGGGCCCGCTCAACCTTGTACCAAGCGATGGGCCGATTACGGGCCGGTAGTCAGGAATGGAAGCGGCGGGCGAAGAAGCGTTGAACTCGGCGGGAAGCGGCCAGCCGCCAAACTACGCATCTCAAACGAGCATCGAAGCTGCATCAAAACGATGAATCGTGAACACAGGGGCGTTTGTTACGCGGCGAGCTGCGAGAGTGGAATGGCAGCGAATGGCTGGCGTCATCGATACAAGCGCCGCGGCAGAGTTGAGCAGGAATCGAAGCAAGAACTGGCGGCAGCGACCTTGAAGGAAAGACAATGACGGACGCCGTGCCGCCGCTCGCGAAAACATTCCCAGACGGCAGACCTTATACACGGATGGCGGAGGTAGAGGACGAGATTGCTCGGCTTGCCGAGCTGCCCTTTGACGAGCTGGTCGAGCGCGGCCGCATCTCGATCCGGTCGCATCCGCAGTTCGTCAGACCGGAAACCCTGATGCATTTCCTGCGCGGAACCCGGCGGGACAATCGCGACCAGCGCTTCGACGCCTTGTTCCGGCTTGTGCTTCGCCGGCTGTTGCTCGCCTTGCCCCAATGCGAGCGCGTGGTCGGGGAAGACACGTTCGTCGACAGCGCATTGAGCGACGTCGAGGACCGCGTCCGAGGGCGCTTTCTGGAGCTGGTCACACTCGATCGCGCGGGCGGCGACCGAATGGACTTCTTCGAGGTCCATTTCGACGAGGCGATCGCCAAGCTGCGGCTGAAGGCGGCGAAGACGGTCGGAGGGCGCGCCCGACGCAGTGCGGCGTTGGAGGGTGATGCGCGGACCGGCGAGCTGCCCGAAGTCGTCGAGCGGGCGGCGGGGAGCTTCGACGAGCCCGACGACGCCTTTCTTTCCGATCCGATTTTCCGGAAGCGGCTCTACCCGGAGATTGACCACCTGAAACCGGAACAAAAGAAGGTCATCACCATGCAGCTCGCCAACATCCAGACCCATTCGAGCGACCCGTCGGTCTCGACAATTTCCAAGGCGTTGGGGTGCGATGAGCGGACGGTGCGAAACAGACGTCGCGACGCCATCGTCGCGCTCCGTAAGGCGCTCGGCTTGGGAGAGGACCAGTGAGCCCCCCGGCACGAGACGAGGTCCTGGACCTCTTCGCAGTCGCCTATCGACAGCGTTCCCACGCGCTCGGCGAGTTCGTCGCGACCTATCCCGAGCATGCGGAGGATTTGGTCGACTACGCGCACGAGCTGAATCTGCAGCGTGAGTGCCAGGCCGAGCGGTCGATCACGCCTGCCGACGAGGCGTGGATCGAGGCTGAGGTTCGTCGCCTGTCGTCCGCGAGAACCGCGGCGGTCGATCCCTTCGCCGGCCTGCAGCCCAGCCAATATGTCGAAATCCGCAAGGCGCTCGGCGTTCCGTCTGTTGTGCTTCAAGCCTTCCGGGACCGGGTGGTGAACGTCGTTAGCGTGCCGCTGCCGTTTCTCGGCCGGCTGGCGGGTCAGCTGAGGACCGGCCACGCCGAGTTGGTCCGTTTTTTAGCAGGACCGCCGCGCCTCCCCCCCAACCTCGCGTTCAAGGCCGACGCGGCGCCGCGCGCGCCCGCGGACAAGATGAGCTTCGCGTCGGTGCTGGGCCAAGCCGGGGTCTCGGCCGATCAGGTCGCGGCCCTGTTGGCGGAGGACGACTAGCTCTTGGACGCGATCGAACTCGGCCGGCAGCGCGCAGCGGAGATCCACGACGAGCTCGTCGGCCTCGGTTGCTCTCCCTGGCAGCCGCTTGCGCTCGTCACGCGCGATTGCGAACGCCGCGACATTGAGATCTCCGCGATCGACCGGGGAAGCCCGCTGCTCGCAGGAGCCCGCGCCGTGTTCGACCCCCTGACCCGCAGCATCAAGCACGAGCGAACCGGCAGCGACTTCGATGACGCGTTGCTGATCGCGCACGAGCTCGGTCATGTGACGCTGGGCGACGACCGGATCGCGAACACGACGTCCGACGTCGACGCTGGCCGGTCCGCCGAAGCCGCGCCGGTCGGCGAAGAACGGGTCGTCGACTATAGCCGCAAGGCACGCCGTGAAGTGCAGATGGACCTGTTCGCGCGCGAGCTGCTGCTGCCACGCGCGACCGCGCGACGCTTGCACCTTCATGACCAGATGTCGGCAAGCGCCATCGCCGACAGGCTCGGCGCCCCGTTCGGCGCGGTCGCCCAGCAGCTCTTGGACGCCTTGCTGCTGTCGCCGATGCCGTCGCCGTCGCCGGCGCGCCCGGACGCTCCTCTGACCGCGCGGCAGGACGACGCGGCGCGACATCGCGGCGCGGCCTATCTGCTCGAGGCGGGACCCGGAACGGGCAAGACCAAGACGCTGGTCTCGCGCGTCTCCGGTCTGGTCGCGGAGAACGAGGATCCGCGCGCCATCGTCGTGTTGACCTATTCGAACAAGGCCGCCGGCGAGCTCGCAGACCGGATCGGCGCGCAGCATCCCGAGGCCGCCGCCGCGATGTGGATCGGCACCTTCCACGCCTTTGGGCTCAATCTGATCCGGCGGTTCCACCGGGAGATGGGCTTCACTAGCGAGCCCGGGCTCATCGACCGTCCCGACGCCATCGCCCGGCTGCTGGACCGGGTCGTGTCGCTGGGCCTCAAGCATTATCGCGACCTCTACGACCCCACGATGAAGCTGCGCGACGTGCTCGGCGCGATCTCCCGGGCGCAAGACGAAGTGGTGTCGCCAGAGCGCTACGAAGCCCTGGCCGCGGCGATGGCGCGAGACGCCGTAGCCACCGGCAGCGGCCACGACGCCGCCGAGAAGGCCGACGAGGTGGTTCGGATCTACCGCTGCTATGAGGAGATCAAGCGCGAGCGCGGTCGGGTCGACTTCGGCGACCTAGTTGCCCAATGCGTGACCTTCTTGGAGGCACGTGCGGACGTTCGCCAAGCCCTGCGGGCGGAGTTCCGGCACATCCTGGTCGACGAGTATCAGGATGTGAACCGCGCGAGCGTGCGGCTGTTGCAGGCGCTGACCGAAGGTGGGCGCAACCTTTGGTGCGTCGGCGACATCCGGCAGGCGATCTATCGCTTCCGGGGCGCCTCTTCGTTCAATCTGGCGCGCTTCAAAACGGAGGACTTCCCGAGCGGCACGGGCGGACGGCTGGACGTGAACTATCGCTCTCGGCAGGAAATCGTGGACGCCTTTGGCTCGTTCGCTGAGGACATGCCGGTGGCCGGCGCGACCGGCGCGAAGCTCGAGGCTTCACGCGGCGCGTCGGGTGACCCCGTCGAATTCCGGACCGTCCAAGGCGACAACGGCGCGGAGATGGACGCGCTCGTCGCCTCAATCGAAGCGCTGAAGGCCGCGGGGTGCACCTACCGCGATCAGGCACTGCTGTGCAGCGGCAACGATCGGCTGAACAAAATCGGTGCAGGCCTCGAGGCGCGCGGAGTCCCGGTGCTCTACCTTGGCAACCTATTCGAGCGGCCGGAGGTGCGCGACCTGCTCTCATGGCTCTCGCTCCTTGTCGATCCCCGCGCGGCTGGGCTCGCGCGCCGCGCCGGCGTGCCGGAGCTCGCGTTATCGTTCTCGGACGTCGCCGCCGTCCTGGTGCAGGCGCGCGGCCAGGCCGGAGCGAAGCCGCTCGCCTGGTGCCGGGAGGCAGTCCCGGCCGGTCTCAGCGCCGAGGGCGTCGCCGCGCTCGTGCACCATCGCGAGGTGCTCGAGGGACTCGGACCCGACGCCGACCCCTGGGAAGCGCTGGCGCTGTTCCTCCTGGACCGCACCCGCACCGCCGCGATTATTGCGGCCGCCGCCGACGTGACCGGCCGCGCCCGGGGCATCGCGGTCTGGCAGCTCATGAATTTCGTGCGCGCCCAACCGGGCGGCGGATGGCGAATCCAGCGCCTCCTCGACCGCATCCGGCAGCTCGTGCTCCTCTCCGATGACCGCGACCTGCGGAACCTGCCCGACGCCGCCAAAGGCATCGACGCGGTGCGGCTGATGACCATGCACGGCAGCAAGGGGCTGGAGTTCCCGGTCGTCCATATCCCGGGGCTTAACCTGAACACGCTGCCGCGCAGTCCTCAAGCTCCGGCCTGTCCGCCGCCCGCAGGCCTAGTCGAAGGCGCGGACGGGCGCGGGCGCGAGATCACTGATTGCGAGCATCGCGAAGAGCAGGAATGCCTCTTCTATGTCGCCCTGTCGCGCGCCGAGGATCGGCTGATCCTCTACGCGCCCGACCGCACGGCGGCGGGCGCGACCCGCCAACGCTCGCCGTTCATCGCGCGCCTCGGGGGGGACGTCCTGCAGACCAGCGTTCCCATCGCCGCGCCGGGCGAGGAGGAGCCGCCGGAGCTCAGGATCGACGTCGTGTTCCCCGGCGCGCCGGTCCTGACCGAGGCGCAGCTGGCGCTCTATGAGCGCTGCCCGCGCCGCTTCTTCTACACCCATGTGCTCGAGACTGGCGGTCGACGCGGAACGACCCTGTTCATGGACATGCACGAGGTGGTGCGGCGGGTGACGACAGACCTGGCCGCCGATCCCGGCCGCGCCCTCGACCAAGCGGCGGTCGCCGCGCTTACCGACCTGCACTGGTTGCAGTCGACGCTCGCGGCCACGGCGGCCGACTCCGGCTACCGGCAGGCGGCGGACGCGATGATCTCTTACTTCGTGCGCAGCCGGCAAGGTCGCGACCCGGGGCTCGCCGAGCCGCTGCGGTTCGACCTTCCCGGCGCGGCAATCGTCGTGAGGACGGACGAAGCCGTGCTCGAGCCGGGCGGCGGTCGCGTGTTCCGGCATGTCCGCACGGGCCACCGCACCGACACGCTGATGAAGAGCAAGGCGCTTAACGCCTTCGCGATCGCAGTTGGGCGCGCAGCCCCGGGCTGCCGCGCTGAGATCGTCTTCCTGTCGGACGAGACGATCGAGCCGCTCGACATCAAGCCCAACGTGCTCGGCAAGCGCGTCGATGATCTCGCCGGGTTCGTTTCTGGCATCCTTGAAGGCCGCTATCCGCCCAAGGCGTCGACCCGCACCTGCCCGAACTGCCCGGCCTTCTTCATCTGCGGGCCTGCGCCGGACGGCAGGCTCGAAAAGATTCTCGCCTAGCGTTTCCGGTCAGCCTGAACGGCGGGGATTGGTCCTTCAGAAGCCGTCGCGCGGTTGCGGCGGCGATAGCGAAAGACCTCTCCTCATGGACCATCACCCCCCCGATTTCGACCCGGACGACGACCAGCCCCGCAGCCGCGAGGCAGCCTACCGCATCCAGCTGGCGCTGGACTCGGTCGACTTCCGCCCGCACGCGGTGAACGACCCCATCCCGCTCGGTCGCCAGATCCTCGCCGCGGGCGGTTTGAAGCCGCCGGAGGCCTTCAGCCTCTACACCATCCTGCCCTCCGGCGACTTCGAGGATGTTCGCCCCGACGAAAAGGTCGATCTCCGCGCCAAGGGGGCGGAGCGCTTCATCGCCTTCTCGACCGATCGCCTCTTCCGCGCCATGCTGAACGAGCATTCGATCGTATGGGGCGTCGCCGCAATTCCCGAGCATGCGCTGCGTGTTCTGTCGGGCATCTCGTCCGACGAGGCGGTGTACCTCGAGGTTCGCGGCGGCACCGACCAGCTGATCCCCGAAGGCGGTAACGCCGATCTCGGCGGCCAGGGCGCGGAGGCCTTCATCACCGCGCCGAAGCCGAAGCTCTATGCCTTCTTCGTGAACGGCGTGCGCTACGAGAGCCGCCAGCGGAACCTGACCGGGCTGCAGATCAAGGCGCGGGTCACGAACTGGGATCCGAACCACGACCTCGTCCTGGAAGGCCACGGGCACGATCCGGATCGCGTGATAGCCGACGACGAGAGCGTCGACCTCGACACCGAGCACGGCCCGCGCCGCTTCTCGTCGGTGCCCAAGGCGAACTTCGGCTGATGAACGCGATCGTTGAACGCCAGCTCGCGCAACTGCGCGAGCGATTCGGCCGGGTCGAAGCGGCCGTGCTCGGCAGCGGCACCATCCTCGTCACGGTGGGGGCCGTGCCGCTCCCACCGGGTTGGTCGGCCGCCGCCACCAGCGTCCGCTTCCTGGTCCCGCCCGGCTATCCCTTCGCGGCGCTCGACTGCTTCTGGGCGGACGCCGGCCTGACCTTGGCCAGGGGCGGCGCACCGCAGGCGTCGGGCGCGAACCCTATCCCGGAGGTCGGCCAAGGCGGCCTCTGGTTTTCCTGGCACTTGACGGGGCCGTGGGATCCGAACCGCGACACGCTGTCGAGTTGGATGAACACGATCCTCGACCGCTTGAGGCAAGCGGCATGAGCGGCCTGCGTTTCGCCGCCCCCGATTACAGCGCGCTGCACGAGGCGATGCTGCGGGAGGCGGACCGGGAAACCTGTGCGATCGCCTTCGCCTATCCCAACCCGGCGTGCGACGCTTGGGTCGTGGCCCCGCCGGGGGTCGAGCTCGTTCCTGAGAGCGCCTATGAGCGACGCGACGCGACCTCGGCGGTACTGAGTCCCGCCTTTCTGGTGGACCTTGCCAATCGCGCCCGCGCGCAGAGTCTCGGCCTTGTCCTGGCGCACACCCATCCGCGCTCCAAGGGCGCGCCCGTCTTTTCGCCGGTCGACGACGCCGGGGAAGCGGAGATCAAGTCCTATCTCGAGCGCCGGGCGCCCGACAGCGCGCCCCTCGCGATGGTCGTCGGCCCCGACGGCTGCCGATGCCGGAAGCTTGGCTCCACGACCGAGGTGCCCGTCTGGGAAGTCGGAGAGACGGTGAAGCTGATGTCGGACGCGGGCCCGTCGTCAGCTGCTGCCGCTCATGATCGCCAAGTTCGAGCCTTCGGCGCTGCAGGCCAGGCGATCCTCTCCAAACTGCACGTCGCCGTGGTCGGCGGCGGCGGCACAGGGTCGGTCGTCGTGCAGCAGCTCGCGCACCTGGGCGTGCGCCGCCTCACGATCATTGATCCCGATGATGTCGAGACCACGAACCTCAACCGCCTAGTCGGCGCGGGGCCGGCGGATATCGGGACGGCAAAGGTCAAGGTCGCGCGGCGGACAGTGCTGGCGGTCAATCCCGACGCGCAGGTCGAGGCGGTGGTCGGCGACATCGTCGACCATGCGATCGCGCAGCGGCTGGCGAGCTTCGACTTCGTCTTCCTTTGCACCGACTCGCACGCGAGCCGGGCGGTGGTTGGTCAGTCCGCCTACCAGCACCTCGTGCCCACCATCGATATGGGGGTGAGCATCACGGTCGGCGCGGCGGGCGTGGAGTATGTGACCGGCCGAGTTCAGATGCTGGCCCCGGGCGCGACCTGCCTCAGCTGCACACGCGCACTCGACGGCGAGCTGATCCGTCGCGAGATGATGACGCCGGAGCAGCGCGCGGCGGACCCCTATGTCCAGGGGGTCCACGAGCCTCAGCCGGCCGTGATCTCCCTCAACTCCACCATGGCCTCGCTGGCCGTCACGATGTTCCTGGGCGCGTTGACGCCCATCCCGGCGCAAGCGCGTTTTCAGCTATACGACGGCGTTCGGGGCACGGTCCGGCCGACCGTCGCGCGCGCCAACCCGACCTGCATCGTCTGCTCCCGCGAGGGCGCGCTCGCTAAGGGGACATCGTGGCCGCTGCCCGTTCGCCCGCAGGAGCCTCGCGGTGGACGCTGATCGCCGCGAAGTGCTCTGCCTCGGCGCGACGCTCGACAGCCCGGTGGTGCGCGAGCTCGAGAACCGCTCGTGCGTGGTCCACCTCGCCGAGGCCGGCGACGCGCGCGTTCCGGTCGAGGGGCTGCGCGCGGTTATGGTTTGCCTCCCGCCGGCGAACGTCGAGCCATACTGCACCTGGGTGATGACGCACGCGCGGGCGCTGGCGGACTATGGCGTCCGGCTGGAACTGGTGTCGCCCGACGACGCCACCCTTGGCCGAGCGCAGAGCCTTGTCGGCCCGGCGTTGAAGCTGGCGACCGTGCGCGCGCGGACCGCGCCGCCAATTGCCGCCCTGGCGGAAAGCATCGCGCGTCACCTCGCGGGGCCGCGGCCGCGCATCGATTTGAAGATCGTCGTCGCCGAAGAGCGCGAACCGATCCGCAAGGCCGATGAGCCGCTGTTCCAACGCGCCTTCTACCGGTGCCGCGAGGTGACGCTGGTCGAGCTGACCGGGGGACGGTCGGCGGCGCGCGTGTTCGCCGCGCACATGACCGTCGAGGGCTCCGACGCGGGGGTCTGGCCGCAACCGGCGTTCGTGAAGCTGGACCGCAGCGACAAGGTCGCGCGCGAACACGACAACTACCGCGACTACGCCGAACGCTTTATTCCCTTCGGCCTGCGTCCCAACATTCAGGCGCTCGTCGCTGGCGCTGAGCGAAGCCTACTGGTCGGCGACTTCGTGGACAGGTCCGAGTCTCTGTGGGATCTCGCGCAGCGCGAGATGGCCGCGCAGGCGGTGACGTCGCTGATCGACGAGACGCTTCGGGGCTGGCGCGATCAGGGCTATGCGAGCGACCCAGTGTCAGGCTCACTTGCGGTCGCCATGCGCGATGCCGGGCTGTGGAACCCGGAGGCGATTGCCACCTGCTATGTCGAGAAGGCGGCGGAGGCCGGGGTCCTCGTCACCCCTGTTGACCTTTGGGCGACGCTCTCCGCGATGCAACAGACTTGGCGCCACGCGCCGGTTCACGGCGATCTCCACGGCGAGAACGTGCGGGTGAGGAACGGTCAGGCGATCCTGATCGACCTTGCCTCGGTTACCAAGGGTCCGCTGACCGCCGACCTCGCCGCGCTTGAGACCTGGCTGGCGTTCGAGCTTCCGCTCGGGGTGGACGCCACCCGGTTCGGAGACCCCGAATGGGCGCGCGAGATCGATCGGCTCTACGCGCCGACCGCCTTCCGGCACCCCCCAGGTCCTTGCGCCCCCGCGGCAAGGCTGCGGTGGATGGCGACCGTCGTCCGCCAGATCCGGACGATGGGGATCGCGGCGCAATCCTGCGCCACCGAGTATCAAACGGCGGTCGCGGTGCAGCTCCTCAGACGGTGTCAGTGGGCCGACGGGGTCGCGGCCGACCGGTTTCGGCGAGGCTACGGCTATCGGGCTGCCGTGAGGCTGATCGAAGATGCAAGTGGAGGGTCGCGATGACGACGCCGGCGCGGAACATTCAACTTCTCGGCAGCGCCTCCTATCGCGACGAGGCCGAAGCCATGCTCGCCGCGCCGGGCGACGCCGCGTTGGTCGAACGGAGCGTGCTCCGATCGTTGATCATGCGATGTCCTGACGGCTGCGGAGAGACGCTCGTCGTCAATCTCGATCCACGCGCCGGCAAGGCCTGGCGCCTTTACCAGCGGGGAGGGGCCGTCTCAGTCTATCCGTCGGTCTGGCGCGACGGCGGCTGCGAAAGCCACTTCGTCATCTGGAAGGACCGCATCCTCTGGTGCGAGATCTTCGAGGAGGGCAATGAGGAGCCGGATTACGACCCCGCCATCGAGCCGCTCGTCCTAGAGGCTTTGCCGGCCGATCGCTTTGTTGATCCGGCGTCGATCGCCCTGGAACTGGACCTCATCGTCTGGGATGCCGGCAAGGCGCTGCGGCGCTTGGTGGCGCGAGGAGAGGCGCGTGAGGGCGTCGGCGCCGCCAAGGGCGCGTTTCAGCGGCTTTCCCACGATGTGTGAGCTTCTTGGCGCTCGAGCTAAACGGTTGATCGCGCCTCCGGCGGGCCCGGGCGGTTCCCGCGAATGTTGCGCTGTCCTTGCGTGCCGAGTGTGAGCGCAATATCGGAGTAGAAAGATCCGTTTGGGCGGCGAGGGGCGCCCGGATCGATTCGAACTTGAGGTATCGCTTCGACTTCGGCTCAGCCGTTCGGTCGAAAGCGGACGTCCTGAATTTCGGCTTAGGGGTCAGGTTGAGACCTGAGCCCTTGCGGACCTGACCGCTGTCGCCCGGTTTCAGCCGCGAATCTTCATCTGCGACGTTCGGTCGTCCGCACGTCAGCCGGATGCGGCCGCTCGGTCCCCACCTCCGCTCGACTGTCGTGGCGAACAGAGCGTCAGTGTCGCCGTGAACGGAGACCACGGCGGCATGGCAAACCTCAACATCACCGAAGGGCTGCGGGAAATCGCGACACGGCTGACGGACGCGGCGGCGATCGCGAAGGCGGCGGTCACTTGCGCGGAGAGCGGGTCGGAGCGGGAGGCCGTGCGGTTGTCCCTCGATCTCGACGAGCTGCTGAGCGAGGCCGAAACGCTCACCGGGCGGTGAGCCTCCTGAACAGGATGGAGCGCGACCGCGGAGGCTGACGTCTCCAATCACTGGAGCCACACCGATGACCTCGCCCCGCCGGCTCCGGGCCGATCGCGGGGCCGGGACGGTGACGGCCAGGGAGCGCTCCAGCCCCGAGGAGGCCCATGAGAGTTCGAGGTCAATCTTCCCAACTGGATCCGGGACGGCAGCGTCACGCTGCGGCTGACGGAGCTGAACCCTCACGCGGTGGAAGCCCTGATCGAGACGCTGCGGGACACGACCGAGACCGACGACGAGCGCACCCGCCTGCTGCTCGACCTCTGGGAGGCGCTAACAGGTGACTGACCGGTATCTTCGCAGCCTTGAACCCCGCCGGCTCCTGCCGATTGCGGGGCCGGGGTGGTGACGGGCGACGACCCGTCCCACCCTGGAGATGAGAGATGTCGAACGTTGCCCTGAGCAAGACCGAGGCGAAGATCCTGACCGAGGCCACCGGCCGTGAGGGCGGGCTGCTTCAGCTGCCCGAGAGCATGAAGGACGTGACGCGCCAGCGCCTGCTCGGCAAGCTGGAGACGGCCGGCCTGATCGTGGCGGCCGGCCCGCAGGGGGACGATCCCGTCCTCACCCCCGCCGGGTACCGGGCCGTAGGCCAGAAGCCGCCGCGTGGGAAGCGCAAGGCCGAGACGATCGCAGGCGCTGAGCCGGTCGCCGTCGTCTCGACCCGCCCCGGCACGAAGCAGGAGCTGATTGTGTCACTACTCGGGCGGCCGGAGGGGGCGAGCCTCGACGAGCTGATCGCCGCGACCGGCTGGCTGCCGCACACCACCAGGGCGGCGCTGTCCCGGCTCCGGTCGGCTGGGCGCGAACTGGTCAAAAGCCCGCGCGAGGACGGCCGCACGGCCTACTCGATCGCGGCTCCCGAGCCCGAGCCGAAGCCTCGCTCCCGAGCCGCCCGCAAGGCTGCGGCTCCCGCCGAGGCTGCCGCGGCGTGAGAAGCGAGCATCATCCTGCTCGGGGTCGGGGCGGCGCCGACGTTCGGCTCGAGGCCGATCTCGAGCGCCTCGCCTCGCTTGACCTCGCCGGCCTTCGTCGGCGCTGGCGTAGACTGTTCGGAAGCGCGGCCCCCGCTCACCTGCCGCGCTCGCTCCTGCACCGGATCCTCGCCTACCGGGTCCAGGCGAACGCACTCGGCGATCTCGACCGCGACACTGCCCGGCAGCTCCGCCGAATGGCGGAGCAGGGCCCGGACGCGGAGGTGATGCCGCTGCCGGAGCTGCGGCCGGTGAAGCCCGGCACGCTGCTCGTTCGGGAGTGGGACGGCGCCCTCCAGCGCGTCATGGCGCTGGAGGGGGGCTATGCCTGGAACGGGGTGACGTATTCGAGCCTCTCCGGCGTCGCCCGGGCCATCACCGGCACGAGCTGGAACGGGCCGCGCTTCTTCGGCCTGCGGAGAGCAGGATCACAGGACAGGAGGACGGGCCTGTGATCCAGCCTGCCGTCCGGCCGCTCCGCTGCACCATCTACACCCGGGTCTCGACCGAGCACGGGCTCGAGCAGGAGTTCAACTCCCTCGACAACCAGCGCGAGGCGGC
>NZ_CAXTAZ010000050.1:0-36180 GCF_964242715.1 uncultured Enterovirga sp. | reverse complement strand
CCCCCGGCCGGCGCCGCCGCCGCGACGGGGTCGCCGCGCGACGGGGCGGGCCCGCTCGGGCAGGGCGACCGGACCGTCGTCATCGACGGGGACCGGCAGGGCCATTTCCTGGCCGGAACGGCGGTCGAGGGCCGGCATCTCACCATGATGGTCGATACCGGCGCCACCATCGTCGCGCTGACGCACGAGGACGCGGCCGCGGTCGGGATCCGGCCGGCTCCCACCGACTATCGCGCCCGGATGTCGACCGCGAATGGCGAGGTCGCGGCGGCCCGTGTCCGCATTCGCGAGATCCGGATCGGGGAGATCTATGTCCGGGACGTGGACGCCGTCGTCATGCCGCGCGGGCGCCTCCGCACGAGCCTCCTCGGCATGTCCTTCCTGCGCCAGCTGCGCGGCTTCGACATCGCGCAAAACCGGCTTACGCTGCGCGGCTGAGCCGGCGCGTGAGCGGCGGCCGGGCTTGACGCCGGGCTTCGGCTCCGGCCAACCCGCCGCATGACCCTTCCGGACGTCACGGACACCGTCTCCAGCCTTCGCGACCGCGTGGCGGCCTGGCGTTCGGCCGGGCTCGGCATCGCGCTCGTGCCGACAATGGGGGCGCTGCATGAAGGGCATCTCGCGCTCGCCCGGCGAGCTCGGGAGGTAGCCGACCGCGTCGTCGTCTCGATCTTCGTCAATCCGAAGCAATTCGGCCCGGCCGAGGATTTCGAGCGCTATCCGCGAGCCGAGGCGCAGGACCGGGCACTCCTGGCCGGCCTTGCCGACCTCGTCTTCGCGCCGAGCCCCGCCCGCATGTATCCGCCGGGCTTCTCCACCACGGTCTCGGTCGAGGGGCCGAGCGCCGGGTTCGAAGGCGATGCGAGGCCGGGCCATTTCGACGGCATGACGACGGTGGTGACGAAGCTGTTCCTCCAGGCCGCGCCCGACATCGCCGTCTTCGGCGAGAAGGACTGGCAGCAGCTGCAGGTGGTCCGCCGGCTCGTGCGCGACCTCGACCTGCCACTCCGGATCCTGGCGCATCCAGTGGTCCGCGACGAGCATGGTCTCGCGCTCTCGTCGCGGAACGCGCGCCTCTCCGCCGACGAGCTCGCGCTGGCGCGCCGGCTCAACGTCGTGCTGGCCGAGGCGAGGGACGAGCTCCGCCGCGGAAGGCCGGTCGAGGAGGCGCTGGCGGCGGGCCGGCGCGAACTCGCCGAACTCGGTTTCGGGCCGCTCGACTACCTCGCTCTGGTGGACGGCGACACGATCGCGCCTCTCCGGAGCCTCGACGGCGAGGCGAAGGCGCGCCTGCTCGTGGCCGTCCGGCTGGGGCCGGTCCGGCTGCTCGACAATCTCGAGGTGCCGGGCCCGGGCAGCGGCGCGTGAAGCCGGGCACGATCAGGCGTCGTTAACCATCGTCGGGCAGGGTCGATCGGGACGATTTTGGTCGGGGACGCCCGATCGCGACCCAGAGCAGGCCCGATGATCCCCACCGTACAGGGCGACCTGCCCTCGAATTTCGCGGCCCGGCTCGCACTCTATGAACTGGATGCCGGGGCGCTCGGCCAGCTCGCCGCGCTCTGGCCCGTCACCCAGCCCGCGCTCCGCGAGGGAATGGCTCGCTTCCTGGCGGCGGAGATCAAAAACCCGGCCGTAAGCGAGCTCTTCCGCGCCCATGGCGAAACCCTCTGCCGACGCGAGGAGGAGCATCTCAGCCGGGTCCTGTCGGGACAACTCGACCGGTCCTATGTGGAATCGGCCCGCCGCCTCGCCGAGGAGCACGAGCGCCTCGGCGTCTATGCCCGCACCCGCCTCTTCGCCGGCAACATGGTGCGGCGCACGATCCTGACCGCCGCAGGCCGACGCTATCGCTTCTCGGGACGGCGCGTCGCCGAGATCGGCTCGCTCGTGGCGCGCGCGCTCGATTTCGACATCGCGATCTCGATGACGGTGCAGCAGGACGCAGCCCTCAAGGCGTCGGAGAGCCGTCGCGAGACGGTGGAGGGCGCGATCAGGGAATTCGAGCCGACGATCGGCGCCGTGGTCGAGGCCGTGACCAAGGCCTCCGACGCGCTCCGGGTCTCCTCGGCCGAGATGCGGGGCGTGGTCAGCGAGACCTCGCTCCGGATGGCGTCGGTGACGCGGGTCTCGGGCGAGGTCGCGGCCGGCATCGAGGACACGGCGGCCGCGACCGAGCAGCTCGCGGCCTCGATCACCGAGATCGGCGCCCAGAGCGACGGCAGCCTCCGCCTCGCCCAGAGCGCGAGCACGGACGCGGAACTCTCGATGGCGAGCCTCGACGACCTCGCGGCCGCCGCCCAGGCGATCGGCTCGGTCGTTGAGCTGATCTCGACCATCGCGGCGCAGACCAATCTCCTGGCGCTGAACGCTACGATCGAGGCGGCCCGGGCCGGCGAGGCCGGGCGTGGCTTCGCGGTCGTCGCCGCCGAGGTGAAGGCGCTGGCCGGCCAGACCGCCAAGGCGACGGGCGAGATCTCGCGCCAGATCGCCTCGATCCAGGAATGCACCCGCCGGTCCATCGACCAGATCGGCGGCGTCTCGGCGCTGGTCGCCAGCATCTCGTCGGCCGCGACCGCGATCGCGGCCTCGGTCGAGGAACAGGGCGCGGCGACCCGGTCGATCTCGGAGGGGATCCGCCGCATGGCCGCCACCACCACGGACGCCTCCGACGACGTCCGGGCCGTGGAAGGCGCGAGCGGCCGCAACCTCGCCGCCGCCGACGACATCGTCGGCTGGACCGAGCGCCTCTCCGCCGGAGCCGGCGACCTCGAACGCGACGTCGGCCAGTTCTTCACCCGGGTGCGCGGCACGGGGTGATCCCCCCTTCGCGGAACCCGGAACCTACGGAAGCGCGGCGGAAAAGGAAGCGATCCAGGAACGTGTGCAAGCCGTGGGCTCCGGGTTCGGCGCTCCGCGCCGCCCCGGAATGAGGTCGGCTGCCCTATTTACTCGCCACCCCGGCCCGCTTCACGGCCCAGAGCAGGTTCGACTCGTTCGGACGCCAGCGATACCCGACGCCGAAATCGATCTTGCCGGGCGGGCTCTTCCGGTAGAGGTCGCGCAGCTTCGGCTGGCCACGACCCGAGAAGAGGCTGATCGGCCCGAGATAATGGCCGTAAGGCTTCAGGTCCCACCGTTTGTCGTCGAAATAGGTGACCGGGATCCCGGAATCGTCCTCGAGGATCGCGGCGCTCCGCTCGAGAAGGAAGTCCCGCACCTGCGAGAAGTTGGGCAAGTGCATCAGGTAGGAGGCGCTCTTCACGAGCGCGTTGCCCTCGCCGAGCTTTGCGCCGAGCTTCGCGAGATGGCCGCCCGAAAAACCGTCATTCGCGATGTTGGTGCTGAAGTAATAGAGAACCTGCTCGCGCCCATCCGGGCCTGCGAAGACGATCTTCGCCCCCTCCGCGCCGGTTTTCCCGGCCGGCCGCGGGCCGGCGATCGCCTCGCCGGTCTCGTCGAGATGGATCAGGCTCGCGTCCCGGACGGTCTTCCCGGAGCGGGAGAGGAAGACGTAGAGGACCGGCAGCGTTCCGTTGAGCGGCGAGGCGCGGAGCTGGCCCTGCATGTTCTTGGTCAGGAAGAAGCTGATGCGGAGGATCGACCGGAGCGAGATCTGCAGCGCGCCGAGGCCCTGATTGACCCCGGCCCGTGGCATCTTCAGGACGTCCGGGATGTTTCCGACCGGCTCGAGCCCGGCCATGACATAGGTGGTGGCCTCCGGGAAAAAGGCGTTCGCGTAGAGGAAGTCCGGCCCGCTGAACATGTAGTAGAGGACCGGCCGCTTCACGGTCAGGTTGGCGCTGGACCAGGCCCTGACCTTGCCGAGCGTGCGAGCTTCGACATTGGCGAAGGCGCCGTTGAAATAGGCCGAATGCTGCTTCCACCTCGGCTCGGCCGCGAGCGGCTCGAGCGGAGAGCCCGCCGACGGCTGCAATCCGGCGAGGAACCGGGCGGTGTCGTCGGGCGTGGCATTGCCCTGGCTCCAGGCCGGGGCCGCGAGCAGCAGGATGCTCGCGAGAAGGACGAGGATCCTCATTTCGTCGCCGTGCTCTCGGCCGCTCGCGGCGATTGCAGACGTGCGGCAAGGAAGTAGATCAGGAGCCCGGCCAGCATCATCAGGAAGCCGGCGAGTGACTCCATCGGCCGGTTGGTGACGAGGTAGAACATCATGAAAGCGGTCACGGCGAGGAAGATGACGGGGGTCACGGGATAGCCCCAGGCCCGGTAGGGCCGAGGCAGGTCGGGACGGGTGATGCGGAGCTTTATCACGCCGAGCACGGTCAGGAACGAGCAGAAGATCAGGCTGAACTGGATGAAGTCGAGCACGGCCTCGAAGCTCTGCGTGAAGAGGAGCAGGCTCGACACGACGACCTGGAACAGGATCGCGGGACCGGGAACGCCGTTCCGCCAGCGGACCGAGAAGATGCGGAGGAACGGGTTGTCCTCGCCCATCGCCATCGCGACGCGCGGGCCGATCCACATCATCGCGCTGATGGTGGAGACGAGCCCGAGGCAGATCAGCCCGCCGACGAGCCGCCCGCCCGACTCTCCGAAGATGTGCGTGCCGGCGATGACGGCGACGTCGAGTTGGCCGACGAGTTTCGAGATCGGCGTCGTGTAGAGGAAGACGGCGTTCAGCGCGATGTAGAGCGCGACGACGATCAGCGTTCCCCAGAACAGGGCGCGCGGCAGGGTCCGGTGCGGGTCCTTGAGCTCGCCGATGATGTAGGTCGCGGCATTCCAGCCGGAATAGGAATACATCACGAAGATGAGGCTGATCGCGAAGGGCGCGCTCAGGATGAGCGCCGGATCGACCGCGCTCGGCGCGAAGCTGATCGGCTGCCTTTCGCCGAAGGCGAAGCCCGCCACGATGAAGGCCACGATGAGCGCGAGCTTCACGACCGTCGAGACGATCTGGAACAGGCTGCCCTGGCGCGTCCCGGCGAGATGGACGAGCGACACGAGCCAGATCACGGCGAGGCCGAGCAGGAGGGGCGGCGCCGTGGGCACCATCGCCTTCGCGTATTGTCCGAAAGCCAAAGCGGCGAGCGCGACCGGTGCCGCGAAGCCGACCGTCGCCGAGAGCCATCCGGCCAGGAACCCGACCGCCGGATGGTACGAGCGGGTGAGGAAATTATACTCGCCGCTCGAGCGCGGAAACATCGAGGCGAGTTCGGCGTAGCAGATCGCCCCGCAGAGCGCGACGACGCCGCCCACGAACCAGAGCAGGACCAGCGAGAAGCCGGACGTGATGTCCTTCACCTGGAAGCCCAGGCTCGTGAAGACGCCCACGCCGACCATGTCGGCGACCACGATGGCGGTCGCCGCGACAGTGGTAACGCTGGGTACAATCGTGCCGTTCGCGGCCGGTAACGTCATGACGAGCGCCGCAACGGCCTCCAAAATGCCACACTGGACTCTCTTTGAGGACGGCACGCTTTACAATGTCATTTTCCGGTTGTGCTGCACCGCGAGAAACGGTGTGCTCATCGGGTCACAAGAGCGAGCGGGTTCTGATAACGGGTTGGCAACCATGCCGACCTATCGTGGCCGGGTCCGGCGAAGACCGTTCCGGTCTGATGGGGGTTGAATGAGGCTTTTGGAGGCTCGGCAACGGCGGGACGAGGCGTGGGTCGCCGCTCGTCCGGTTGCCTGCTCCTCAGGTCGCCTCCTCCGCTCCCGTATCGTCGCCGATCCCGATCCCGTCTTCGACCTCGGCCCGGACCCGTCCGACGCAGCCGCTTGGGACGCGGCGCCGCTCCCGCTCTCCCTCTCGCCTCTCCCCTCCGGGGGCTCACTCCGAAGCTCCGGTCGATGGGGGCGCGACCTCGGTCTCGCGGGCGCCGCCGCCCTCGTCGCGACCGTCGGGCTCGCCGCCTGTTCCGGCGCCTTCCAGAACGCCGCGCCTGTGCCCATCGTCGCGACCTCCGAGGCTCCGGCCCGGGTCGCCGCCGTCGTCGCGCCACGAATCCTCCCCGCCCCGGCCGTCGCGGCCGAAATTCTCGTCCAGGAGACAGCCGCGACGTCGGCCGCCTCGCCGCAGCCTGCGGCCCCGCCTTTCCTCCCCAGCGGGGAGGTGATGAATGCCTTGATGCAGGGCGGAGGACCCGACGCGACGGCGAGCTTCGTCGCGCCGCCGGCCCGCCCGAGGGAGTTCGCCGCCGAGCCCGCCAGGATCCGCACCGCCCGGCTCGAGGATGGCGGGCCCGCCTCTTCGCTGTTACGTCAACCCGCCACCCGTCCCGCGGGCGGGCTCCGGCAGAACATCACCCGGCTCGTCCAGTTCGAGACGGCGCCCTTCCCCTATGACGGCATCGTGCCGGGCACGCAGCAACCCTTCCTGAACACGGAACAGGGCGAGGAGCGCGGCCACCGCACGGGCCGAGGCCGGGTTCTCCTCGAACAGGAGACCTTCAGCGACAACCGCGTCCTCACCCACATGCCGCAGGGCTTCGACGTCGACCGCCCGGGCGTGATGGTGGTCTTCTTCCACGGCCACGGCGCCATCCTGAAGCGCGACGTGCAGAACCGGCAGCAGGTGCCGGCGCAGATCACGGCGTCCGGCGCCAATGCCGTGCTGGTCGCGCCGCAATTCGCCGTCGATGCCTCGGATTCGAGCGCCGGCCGGTTCTGGGAACAGGGCGGTTTCGCCCGCTTCCTCGACGAATCCGCCAAGCAGCTCGCCCGCCTCCAGGGCGACCCGGCCTCGGCCGAGAAGTTCGCCGCCATGCCGGTCGTGATCGTGGCCTATAGCGGCGGTTTCGTGCCGGCCGCCTATGCGCTGCAGGCCGGCGGCGCGAAGGAGCGGGTGCGCGGCGTCGTGCTTCTCGACGCCATCTACGGCGAACACGAGAAATTCGCGAGCTGGGCCGCCTCGACCAAGAACGGCTTCCTGGTCAACGCCTCGACGAACTACACCAAGGCCCAGAGCGTCGGCCTCGAGCGTCTGCTCGCCGCCCGCGACGTGACCGTGAGCACCGAGCTGAAGCCGAGCCTGTCGCGCGGGGGGGCCACCTTCCTGTCGACCGGCGGCGAACACAGCCACCGGGACTACGTGACCCAGGCCTGGACCGCGAAGCCGATCGCCGACATCCTTTCCCGCCTTCCGGAATACCGGCTGCGCGGCGGTGGCGACGCGGTCGCCACGCTCGACAGCGGCTCCCGCAGGCAGCGCAGCGCCGCGGCGCAGTAGGCGCCGCCGCCTGGACCGTCACATTCCGGGGCTCGCGGAGCGAGAACCCGGAACCGACGGCACGCACGCGCTCTGCGGACTTCTTGCCCTTCCGCTCTTCTCCATGGGTTCCGGGTTCCGCTGCGCGGCCAGGAATGGCGTGAGGAGGAGCCCGCGCTGACCTGTCAGCGCGCCTTCAGGAACTCCGGTACGGCGAGGAGCACGAACTCGTTGTCGTCCGCCTTGTTCGGCTCGCGGCTCGACGAGAAGGGCAGGTTGTTGTCGTTGCCGACGATGATGTGGTCGGCATCGACGATCTCGACATTCTCGATGGTGAAGAACGGGAAGGCGAGCGCGCCGTCGGTGAGCGGCTTGCAGGCCTTCTTGTCCGGGTCGGCCATGCGCATCAGGTCGACATGGCCGATCTTGCGCGCCGGCTTCCCGGCCTGGGCCTCGCCCATCTCGATCTTGTAGACGCGCTTGAACTTCGGCAGGTCGTGGAAGCAATCGGGCCGGCGCTGGCCCGCGGGGCAGGCCTTGTCGGCCGTGCCCTCGCCGTTGTCGCGCTCGATGACGAGCGCGGTGGTCGCGTCGATCATGTTGAAGTCGCCGATCGCGTTGCCGTTCGCCTCCAGCACGTATTTCCAGTGCCGGCCCGTGTACTTCCCGGCCGCGACGTCGAATTCGAGGATGCGGAGATATTCCTTGCCGCCCTCCTTTTCCCAGTCCTTGGCCTCGGCATTCCAGACCGGGCCTTCGAGCAGCGGGTAGAGGAAGCGGCCGTCGGGCGAGGAGGCCATGCCCTCGAACCCCTTCGAGCGCCGGACCTGGAACTCGACCGCGCCGCCGGGGACGGCCGGCGTCGTCACCGCGGGATGGTCGGGCGAGCGCACGACCTTGCCGTCGACCTCGGTCTCGAACACCGCCTCGATCGCGCCGCTCATGTCGGCCCGGATCAGGTAGGGCCCGAATTCCTCGCCGATCCAGATCTTGCCGCCGACGACCTGAAAACTCTCCGGGTCGAAATCGGACCCGGTCAGGTAGCGGGTCGGCGTCCCCTCGTTCGCGATCCGGAACGGCACCTTCCGGTTCGGGTCGCGCAGGAACACGGTCTCCTTGCGGTCGACGTTGCCGGTCGCGAAATCGATCGCGTAGCGGTTCAGGTAGAGCATGGCGTCGGGCGAGTTCGCCTTGGCGCCGGCGCCGTTGTCGGTCAGCACCCAATAGGTGCCGTCGGCCATGCGCTTGATGCCGGAATGGCCCTGAAGCGGCTGGCCCCGGAACGGCATCTTCAGCCCGGTCGGGCGACCGAAGGAGGTGCCCTCGACGGTGCCGACCGCGTCCACGCGCTTGCCGGTCGTGAACTTGCCCCAGTTCCGCAGGTCCTCCGGCGCGTCCGCCGGCGCCTCGATGAAGCTGTCGGCCGGCAGGAGCGCATGGCCGGAGAGCTTCGCCGGAAAGGCCTGGTCGGCGAAGGCCGGAGCGGCCGAGGCCGCCGCGAGCGCGAGGATGAGGGGGAGCGCGGTGAGGCAGCGGGTCATGTCGGGGCCGTGGTGGGTGGCGAGGTGGCCCTTAAGCGCTGCCGTCCATGACGGGCGTGCGACACACCCGACGGAAGCCCGACCTCGATTGACAACCGCATGACGGCGTCCCACCTTCGTGTCGTTCCGAGGGGGGTCCCGCGAGGGGGCTGAGATACGGGTGAGCCCGTGACCCTTGAACCTGATCCGGGTCATGCCGGCGAAGGGACGGGAACCGGCGACGCCGCCCTTCCGCCCCGACTCCTGCACCCGCACGGCCGCGACCGGCCAGGAGGAGACGCGCGATGACCATCCATGTCGAGAAGCCGAAAGGCGTGCCGCAGAGCGTGACGACGGGCCCGATCACCGGCTCCCGCAAGGTCTACGCCTCCCCTGCCGGCCATCCCGCCATCCGCGTGCCGCTCCGCGAAATCACCCTCTCCGACCCGCTCGAGCCGCCGGTCCGGGTCTACGACCCCTCCGGCCCCTATACCGAGACCGACTCGCGCATCGACCTGCTGCAGGGCCTGCCCGGCATCCGCGACCCCTGGATCGCCGCGCGCGGCTACCCGGCCATCGCGCCCCGGCAGGTGAAGCCGGAGGACAACGGCAACATCTCCCCCGACAAGCTCGTCGCCGCCTGCCCGGCCGAGCGCGTCATCCGCCGCGGCGAGACGGGCCAACTCGTCACGCAATACGAATTCGCCCGCGCCGGCCTCATCACGGAGGAGATGCGCTACGTCGCCCATCGCGAGAACGTGGCGCGCGACGCCGCCCGCGAGGAGGCCGAGGCCATCATCGCCGACGGCGAGTCCTTCGGGGCCGAGATCCCGGCCCATGTGACGCCGGAATTCGTCCGCTCCGAGATCGCGCGCGGCCGCGCCATCATACCGGCGAATATCAACCACCCCGAGGTCGAGCCGATGGCGATCGGCCGGAATTTCCTCGTCAAGATCAACGCCAATATCGGCAATTCGGCCGTCGTCTCGACCGCGGCCGACGAGGTGGAAAAGCTCGTCTGGGCGATCCGCTGGGGCGCGGACACGGTCATGGACCTGTCCACCGGCCGCAACATCCACAACATCCGCTCCTGGATCATGCGGAACTCGCCGGTGCCGATCGGCACGGTGCCGATCTACCAGGCGCTGGAGAAGGTCGACGGCGACCCGCTCAAGCTCGACTGGGAGGTGTTCAAGGACACGCTGATCGAGCAGGCCGAGCAGGGCGTCGACTATTTCACCATCCATGCCGGCGTCCGCCTCGCCCACGTGCCGCTGACGGCGCGCCGCACCACCGGCATCGTCAGCAGAGGCGGCTCGATCATGGCGCGCTGGTGCCTCGCCGGGCATCGCGAGAGCTTCCTCTACGAGCGGTTCGACGAGATCTGCGACATCATGCGGGCCTATGATGTCTCGTTCTCGCTCGGCGACGGGCTCCGCCCGGGCTCGATCGCGGACGCGAACGACGCCGCGCAATTCGCCGAACTCGAGACGCTGGGCGAACTCACCAAGATCGCCTGGGCCAAGGGCTGCCAGGTGATGATCGAGGGCCCCGGCCACGTGCCGATGCACAAGATCAAGGTGAACATGACGAAGCAGCTCGCCGAATGCGGCGAGGCGCCCTTCTACACGCTCGGGCCGCTGACGACAGACATCGCGCCCGGCTACGACCACATCACGAGCGCGATCGGCGCCGCCCAGATCGGCTGGTTCGGCACCGCCATGCTCTGCTACGTGACGCCCAAGGAGCATCTCGGCCTGCCGAACCGCGACGACGTCAAGGTCGGCGTCATCACCTACAAGCTCGCCGCCCACGCGGCCGACCTCGCCAAGGGCCACCCGGCCGCCCAGGTCCGCGACGACGCGATCTCGAAGGCCCGTTTCGACTTCCGCTGGGAGGACCAGTTCAACCTCTCCCTCGACCCGGACACGGCCCGCTCCTACCACGACGAGACCCTGCCGAAGGACGCCCACAAGGTCGCCCATTTCTGCTCCATGTGCGGCCCGAAATTCTGCTCCATGAAGATCACCCAGGACCTCCGCGCCGAGGTTTTGGCCATGGGCGACAACGCGGTGGCGGACCTGCAGGCGAAGGCCGCACAGCTGACCCGCGGCGAGGCGGAGGCCGGGATGGCGGCGAAGAGCGCGGAGTTTTTGGCGGAGGGTGGGAAGTTGTATGTGGAGGCGGGGGAGTAGTACTTAGCGTGAGCAAAACCGAGATTGCATTGGCGGCGATCAAGGAGGTTCCGCCAGATATATCCCTCCCGTTCTTCGTTGACACGGTTGATAAGTTCGCGAAGGCGTTCGCTTACCGTGTAAGGCAGCGCTCTCGGACAGGCGTACTTGCCGAGATACGGGGCCATTTCATCCACGAAGGCCGTCAAGGAGAAATCACGAGATCGGAGGGGGACATTGATGAAATCAAGCTAGCCAAATCAGAGGCGTCCTTTGTACTCAAGAACGAAGAGGTAGAAAGATTCACCACTAGGATGCGGATCGAGTAATAAGCGATCTCGCTGGCCAATTTGCATCATCGATCACGAAAACTTTGATCGCGACGCTCCACGAGACCACAACAAAAACTGGAAATGTCGTCAGTGGGAATGGCGCCCTTCTTAACAATGAACTAATGCTACAGGCGCTTGAGAAAGTGGAGCATGACTTTAATGAGGACGGTGAGGGCGGCTTGATGATGCTGGTTCATCCTGACATGATGAGTAGGATTGCGGTTCTAGAGCGAGAGTTTCAATCCTCCCCAGAGTTAAAGCGGCGTTACGACTCAATTATGAGTGCAAAGCGTGAGCAATATCGAACTCGTGAAATGGACAGAGGTTTGGCTGGATAGAGCTGGTGAGCGGGCCTACCAACCGGCTTTCGTGAGTGCCCTGGCTCACGAGGGCTATGAAATAATACATAATACTAGCCACAATTCCCTGGAGTTGGGCAAGGATGTGATCTGCCGCGATCAGTCGGGTGAATTAATCGCCTTCCAGCTCAAAGGTAACCCGAGTTCTCGGTTTACTATGAGTCAGTGGCATCAGATTTATCCGCAGATCCTGCAGCTTGTGACTGCCCCGATAAGAGGGCTGTTGAGTGGCGGTTGCCATCATCATACGCCTGTACTCGTCACCAATGGTGAAGTAGAAGAGGATGTACAATCAGCAATCTCTTCTTTCAACGCAGACTTCCTTCCACACTACCCTCATTCTCGAAAACTTGAGATATGGAACCGGGGCAAACTTGTAGCTTTATTTGCCAAGGTCTCTCGATCGGCTTGGCCGGTAAGCATTCAGACGCAGATCTCTGTAATGAAATCCGCCATTGGGGATGGGAGGGAGACGATCTCGGCGCAGACGCTCCAGGAAGTTTCTGAGCAGGTGTTCTTTCATGATTCGGAGCGCGCCCCTTCAACTCAGAAGTCTCTGGAGCGTGCATCCGCGTTTGCGACTTTGATTGGTGTCATCATCTCGCAGCACGTTCAGAGAGGAAATTTGTACGAGGCAATCCGCGCAAAATCTATCGGGATAGCTCTGGTAGCCGGGTATTTTGATCGGTTCGGCTTTAGTTCGCGTCGACACCTGCAACTGTTCCGGCTCATGAGGTCGGAGATAATCACCTTTGTTGAGAGCTTTTCGGTGAGCGTGGCGGAAAAGTATTCGGATCGGCCGATGGTGAACGATGATGTCACGGCCGAGTTTGCCGTCATGCACCCGCGACGAATGCTCGTGACCGCGATTCTTGCGATCATGCTGCTCGAACTGCGAAGAGTAGATCGCCCCCTACGGCCTGAACACTCAAAAGTGCTGGCTGCCGTTCGTCGAGATATAGATTATCCTTTTCTGCTTGGTGAGTTCATTGTGCCCTCTTTCTTGGCCGTTTTTTGGGCTAAGGAGCGCACCATGGGAACGATGAGACCAGACATAGAGTTGATATCCGTGCTTCGCGGCCTCGTGCTACTCTCCCGTAAAATGACCCTACATTCGCCCTATTTAGGAATAGAAGAGGTCGTGCCCGCTGCTAATCGAGAATTCATTGGAGAACTTCTGCATGACATCGATTTTGACAATCGGCGAAATATGTCGCAGTTTGCTTTCTCACTCGCCTGTATGCTTGCTAAACGCAACTGGAAGCAGACTGTAAAAAATGTCTGGCCCGAGCTAACCCGAATCGCAGTTCAGGAGACAAGGCTTCAGAGCGGCGTTGAATTCGGTTTTTCTAGATCTACGGCTGCATCGGAGAGCACATCTCTTCTCGCTACACCTCAATCGTGGGATGGGCTTCTAAGGATCGCAACCTTGGAGCGACAGCCATCCATTCCATCACTCCTTCAAGATGATCCGATCCTGGTTTTGCTAGTAACGTTATTTCTTCCATTTCGCTGCACCACTGATGTCGTACTGTGGCTCGATCGCAAACTTGCGTCGACTTGGTACTAGATCGCGCGATGAGCGCGGCGGGCGCTCACTCCTCCTTCTGCCCTACCCGGGTCAGCTTCTCCCGGCACAGCACCGAAGCCGCCCTTCCTAAGCGGCCAGTCGCCGCCAACGCGATTTTAGCAGCTTCTTGCCGGCCAGCGTGACCCGGAGGCGGTTCATCTCGGGCCGGTCTTGGGTGAGCGATTCCAGCGTATAGCTCTTGGTGCCGCGGCGGAAGCGGATGAAGTCGCCGGTGCCGACACCGACGATGCCGGCCGCGAAGGCCGCGCCACCCTCTCCCGAGGGGGAGAGGGTCGAGCGCACCGCAGGTGCGCCGGGGTGAGGGTGGGACCTGTCCGGCGGAGCCCGCACCGGAGTGTCACATCGGAACCGCCCTGCCCTCAGCCGGCTCGGGCTGCCGCCCGAGTCCGCCCTCTCCCACACGGGAGAGGGTTCGCTGGGGAAGCCGGGTGCCGCCGCGCCCACCCTCTCCCGAGTGGGAGAGGGTCGAGCGCACCGCAGGTGCGCCGGGGTGAGGGTCGGACGTGGACGGCGGAGCCCGCACCGAAGTGCCACATCGGAAACGCCCTGCCCTCACCCGGCTCGGGCTGGCGCCCGAGTCCGCCCTCTCCCAATCGGGAGAGGGTTCGCTGGGGACGCCGGGTGCCGCCGCGCCCTCCCTCTCCCGAATGGGAGAGGGTCGAGCGCACCGTAGGTGCGCCGGGGTGAGGGTCGGACGTGGACGGCGGAGCCCGCACCGGGATGCCACATCGGAGCCGCCCTGCCCTCACCCTGCCGGCGAAAGCCGGTATCGGGCTCCGCCCGAGTCCGCCCTCTTGCCGGCTTCGCCGGTCCCGCACGGGAGAAGGTTCGCTGGGGAAGCCGGGTGCCGCCGCGCCCACCCTCTCCCGAGTGGGAGAGGGTCGAGTCGCCGGAGGCGACCGGGGTGAGGGTCGGACGCTGCAAGTCTATCCCCAACGCCCTGCCCTCACCCGGCTCGGGCTGGCGCCCGAGTCCGCCCTCTCCCACCCGGGAGAGGGTTCGCGGTGGAGGCGTCGCGGCCACCCTCAAGCAGGAGAGGGTGGCGTCAGCGGCTTGCGAGCTGGAGGGCGTCGGCGATGCGGAGGAGGACGTCGTCCAGCCGAGTGCGGACTTCGTCGTTGCTGAAGCGGAGCATGGCGAAGCCTTGGGCCTCGATCTCGCGCGTGCGGATCGCGTCGTAGTCGCGTTGGGCAAGATGGCCAGTGCCGTCGAGTTCGACGACGAGCTTCGCGGCCATGCAGAGGAAGTCGACAATGTAGGGGCCGAGCGTCACCTGCCGGCGCCACTTGGAGCCGAGAAGGCGGCGGCCGCGGAGCTGGTGCCACAGCATCTCCTCGTCCGAGGTCTGCCGGGCCCGCAGGGTTCGGGCGAAGGGGCGGGGCTCCATGCTTCAAAGTTCGCACGACGGTGACGCGCGCGCACCCTCTCCCGTGTGGGAGAGGGTCGAGCGCACCGGCAGGTGCGCCGGGGTGAGGGTCGGACGTTTCCGCCTTATCCTGAACCGTCCGACCCTCACCCGGCTCGGGCCGCCGCCCGAGTCCGCCCTCTCCCACTCGGGAGAGGGTGCGCTGGGGAGCCGAGTGCCGCCGCGTCGAGGCCGACGCGGTGAAGACGAGCAACAAACTGTTCTGAGCCGCCAATCTGTAGGTGAGCACGGCGCCAGCGCCGGGCCCACCTTGCGAGGCATGTCGGCACCATGTCGCGTTATCGCCGTGCCGAAACCGAAAGCGGCACATGCCGCTCGGCAGCTCCCACCGTGACGTCGAGCGCGTCATCCCGACGGCGGATGGGGGGTGGTGACGGCATCGCGATCGATGGCCGAGTTGGCGAAGAGCCGCGTGGGCGCGGCGCTACGCCTTTGCCCACCCGGTTGCTGACGCACGGCGTCATGCCCGGCCATGTGCCGGGCATCCACGTCTTGCTCGCTCCGCTTCACCGCCTTGTCGTGGAGCGGCGTCAGTCCAACAGGTTCAGATTGCTGACGGCATCCTTGGTTGCTGGGCCGCTCGGCCCGTTCTCGAGCCGGCATTGGCCGGCCACGGAATTGCAGCCTCTCTGCGTATTGCCCCAGCGGAAATCCTCTGGATAGTTGAGCCAGCGGGCGCAATCGTCGGGGTTGATCCGCCCGCCGGGACCTGCGCATCGCCAGCTCCCGCCGAACTTCGAGATCGTCACCACGTTTTTCCAGGTGTCCCAGGCGCTTCCGCGGTCCATCTCGTCGATGAGCTTCCCCAAAACAGGGATCTCCTTGTAGACGTAGCGTCCCCGGCGCGGGTAGAGGCCGTGGGAGCCCTTCGCCGAGAACGCAACGAGGCGTCCCTCCTCGGTCATCAGGAGCGACGGCGACCCCCACGGCAAGATCAGATTGAAGTCGTGAGACGAGAAGCTCACCTTGACCGGAGTATAGCGCCAGCGGCCGTTCTCCGGTGTCTGGGAAAGCCGCACGGTGACGTGCTCCCAGTCCCCGACATGGTTGCCCCACATCGTGTCCAAAATCTCCTTCCCCCGGTTATAGGGGTAGAAGGTGAAATAGACGATGTCGGTGAATGTCTCGTTGCCCTCCTTCTTGCCGTCGACGATGAACGCATAGACCGGCACCGAAGCCTGGTCAGGTTTCTGCCCGAACGCGCCGTTCCAGTCCCAGGTGGAGGGCTCCGACAGTTCCTGCTTGGTCTGGTAGTGGTTCCCGTTCTTGGTTGCATATTGCTCGAAGAACGACACCGAGGAGGGAAACCATTCTTCGTTCGGATGCAGGTAGATGCGCGGCGCGAACGCCTCCGTGACTGTCCTGTGATCGAGGCCCAGGACGGACGGAGGCCTGAAACCGGCAGGCGGCGCGACGTTCTCGCCCCACCGCTCGCTCACGATAGTGTAATCGCCGACCTCGGGACTGTTATATTTCACCACCTTCTCGTTAGAATACTTCATATCCGGGCAGCTGCCACCGAACACCCCGTGGCCTTCCCAGTCATGGGTCACGGTCACCTGGGCCCCGTCGGTGATGTGCATGGTCCCATTCGTCGTGCCACCGCTGGTGGTCCACTTGGTCTTGACTGTACAGGCGGGACCGATCTCGCATGGGCCATTCTGCTCGGTGCAGGCGGACGCCCGGCACTGCTTTCCGATCAAGCTCACGCCGCCTTCCGGATAGAAGTACACGTTGCCCCTGCCCGGATCGGCCCTGAACGTCCAGGCCGTGTTAGAATTGTTGTAGATGTGCCGCTCGCAGGCGGCGTCGGCACTGGAGGTGCCGAGGACGAGCCCCGCCAGCAGCGCCGCCGCGATTGTCGCAAGACGGGATTGCAGGTCAGAACGCAGTTCAAGAACGGAGCGTTTTATTTCGCGCGACGCGATCATGCTCCCATCTGAGCGGATTGCTATAGCGACGGTGTCGTACATCGGCAGAACCCTCAGGGCACTCCGACATTGAAATATAAGGGATGGTTGAAATCAACTAGAATCTCAACCGACCGTTGCACGCCGGCTGTGGGGCCTACCGCGCTCCGCTGGTTTGCCAAGACCGAGACCGGACCGACGATTGGACCTGGGAGCGTGATCCGGAGGCCTGCGCCGTGGTCGCCTTCTGCCGGGGGAAAGGTCCCGACGGGTGAGCCGGCCGCTCAGGCCGGCATGCGGTGCAGCGCGCAGAGCTTGTTGCCGTCCGGGTCGCGCAGATAGGCGAGGTAGATCGGCCCGCCAGAACCCTGGCGCGGGCCGGGCGGGTCCTCGATGGCGGTGCCGCCATGTGCCGTGCCGGCCTCGTGCCAGGCTTGCGCCTGGTCCGGCCCGTCGACCGAAAACCCGATCGTGCCGCCATTGGCGTGGCAGGCCGGGGCACCGTCGATCGGGGGCGACACCATGAAGGCCGCGCCCTTGTGCACGTAGGAGAGGCGGCCCTTGGGATCGATCCGGCCCGGCTTGCCGCCGATGGCGGCGAAGAGGGCGTCGTAGAAGCGTTTCGATCGCTCGATGTCGTTCGTCCCGACCATGACGTGGCTGAACATGGTTCCTCCCATTGGATCGGCACGGAGGACGGTCATTGCGCCGACCCTGGCCGAACACTGCCCTCGTGCCGCGAAGCGGGCCCGACGGCAAGCGGGTCCGCGGAGGCCGGCCTAATCGGCCGTGCGGAAGATGAACGGCGCCGAGCGGCGGTGGATGCGGCTGCGTCGGATGCCGCGATGGCGGACGACATGCCGACGGTAGCGGTGCGCGGGCTTCACGTGTTGATACCGGACGGCGGAGCGGCGATAGCCCGGCGCCGGCACCGTGCGGCGCTCCGGCAGGCGGGACAGGTCGTAGGCCGCGACCGGAACCGCGCCGGAGGACCGGGCGGCGACGGGGCAATTCCAGGCGTCCGGGTCGTGGCAGGGCAGCCAGCGCGGCTCGAGCGCCCACCAGGGCCGGCGGACATGCGGGACGACATGGACGTGGCGGTAGGAGCGGTGGCGATGAACGCGCCGCACCCGGTACCCGGTACCGTCGGCATAGGCGACGGGCGCCCGAGCTGCGATCGCAGCCGGGCCGGAGGGCTCGGCCGCCGCCGCTCCGGCCGACGCGAGGCCCAACAGCCCCGCCAGGATCACAAGTCTCAGCCTCACCTTGGACCTCCGTCGCTCCCGTCGCGATCCGCATCGCATCCGCGGCGACGCGCGTCCAGACTCGCTCCGGGGGCCGCCGTTGACCACGGGCCCGATCATGACGCCCAGCCAAGCTGAACATGACAAGTCGGAAAGGTTCCGAACCATCTGTCAGGCCGCGACGTTGGTGACCCACGACGTCACTTGATTGGAGTTGTTCCGTGAAGAAATTGTTGACTGCCGCAGCCGCGGCCGTCGTCCTCGGCGGGGCCTTGGTGTCGGCACCCTCGGCTCAGGCGCAAGGATACAAGGGAGGCTACGGCCCCGGCCATGTCGGGCGATTTGGCGTCACCCGGGGCTATGTCGGTCGCGGCGGCGGCTACGGCTATCGCGGGGGCGGCGGCTACGGCAATCGCGGCGGCGGCTACGGCTACCGCGGCGGCGGCTATGGCTATCGTGGTGGCGGGTACGGCTATCGCGGCGGCTACGGCTACCGACGCAGCGGCTATGCGGGTCCGGCCATCGCGGCCGGCATCGCCGGTCTCGCCTTCGGCGCGATCGCCGCGCAGAGCTACCAGCACGCGCCCGGCTACGGCTATTACGGCCGCCCGGCCTATGGCTACGGCTATTACGGCTACTGAGCGAACGACCCCGCTCGAACGAACGGCCGCCCCTCGGGGCGGCCGTTTTCATGTCTGGGCGGCGGACGGACAGGTCCGCCGTCCGCCGTGCATCGAAGTCCCCCCTCCCCGTCCGGGGAGAGGAAGCAGATCAGCCGCGGCCGCCGAAACCGGCAGCGTCGGAGGTGACGATCGGCTCGACCCGGCCGGCACGTCCGCCGTACCAGCCCGCAAGCGCGCCGAGGAGGAGGCCGAAGAAGGCGAACAATGCGCCGCGTGAGACCGCCTTCGCAGTCGCGTCCGCCGCTTCGGCTGCACGCCGCTTGGCCGTCTCGACCGCCTGCCGGTATTGCTGCTCGTACTGGCCGATGCGGGTACGGGCCTCTTCGACGGGCACGTTCTGGGCCCGGGCGAGCGCCTGGGCGGCCCGCTCGCGAGCTTCCGTCTGGCCAGCGGCATCGCCGGTGAGGAGGCTGCGCACCGCGCCGATGGCCGAGTCGCGAAGCGCCGCCGGATCGTTGCCGCCGCCGGCCTCACGCATCTGGCCTTCGATCGCGCCGAAGGGGTCCGCGACGTTGCCGAGCGCGGGAGCCACCGTCTGGGCAGCGGTCGCCGCGGTGCGGCCGAGCCCGCCGACGATACCCGACACGGCGCCGAGCGCGCCGCCTGCGAGCGAGCCGATCGCTGTTGTGAGGAGATACATGACGACAAGCGTCGAGGCCGCCCAAGCGGTCAGCCCATGCAGGGCCGCCGTGGTCTCGACAGGCTTGCCCGAGGCCCGGCCGGCCACGTAGCCGCCGACGCCAGCCGCGAAGATGCCGGACGCGATCCACCAGAGACCGGCCGCGATCGAGAAGGTCTTGGCCGACGGGCTGTCACCGGCGAGCGGGTCGAGCGTCGCCATGCCGACCCCGACCGCCAGCATGTTCAGGAGGAGCTGCGTGACCAGAGCCGTCGCGGCACCCGCCAGCACGGCGCTCCACGAGATTCGGTTCAGCATGACGGTCCGGGCGTCCTCGGCCGGCGTCACCGCTGTCAGATGAGGGAGGTTGTCGCCGCCCCTCGGGTTCGTCGTAACACTGGCCATAAAAGATCCTCCGCGCTCGCCATCCGAGCCGCGATGCGCGAGGAACCCTTCGCCGCAGGCAAAGTTCCGGCTGTTAACATACCGTCGGCCCGGTTCCGGGCCGCAATCGAGGTCGCGACGCTGGTCTGCCGGCGAGACGGAACTCGCCTGCCCAACGAAAAAGAGCCGCCCGAAACCGGAGTTTCGAAGCGGCCCAAGTCAAGGGAGGAAACGCCCAAGGAGGGCATGCAGCATCAGGGCCGGAGCCCCGTTGCTGCGATGCACAATCTAGGTCAGCCTTGCTGACCCGGCAAGCTCAAAGGCCGGGCAGGACTGCCGATCTTTTCCTCGCAGCGCAGGGCGGCGGCTCAGGCCGACGCGTCGAGGAACAGCCGGTAGGCCGGGTTCTCGGTCTCGTCGGCATAGGGATAGCCCAGCGCCTGGAGCGCTTCCCGAAAGGCCGCGCGCTCCGGCTCCGGGACCTGGATGCCGGCCAGCACGCGCCCGTAATCGGCGCCGTGGTTGCGGTAGTGGAACAGGGTGATGTTCCACTCCGGACGCAGGCTTTCGAGGAAGCGGAGCAGCGCGCCCGGCCGTTCCGGGAACTGGAAGCGGCAGACGATCTCGTCCCGGAGGTCGCCCGCCCGGCCGCCGACCATGTAGCGCGCGTGGAGCTTCGCCATCTCGTTGTCGCTCATGTCGACGACGGGATAATCGGCCCCGGCGAGCGCCTGGAGGATCTGCGCCTTCTCGTCCGGGTGTTTCAGCGCGACGCCGACGAAGATATGCGCGTCGCGCGGCGCCCCCTCCCCGCGCGGCTCGGCATAGCGGTAGTTGAACTCGGTCACCGAGCGGTTGCCGAGGAGTTGGATGAAGCGCCGGTAGGAGCCCGGCCGCTCCGGGATGGTCACGGCGAGCAGGGCCTCGCGGCCCTCGCCGACCTCCGCCCGTTCGGCGATGTGCCGGAGCCGGTCGAAATTGAGGTTCGCGCCGGAATTGATCGCGACGAGCGCCCCCGTCCGCACGGGATGGCGGGCGGCATAGAGCTTCAGGCCCGCGACCGCGACCGCGCCGGCCGGTTCCGAGATGGCGCGGGTGTCGTCGAAGACGTCCTTCACGGCCGCGCAGATCGCGTCCGTGTCGACGGTCACGACCTCGGGATCGAGGAGGTCGCGGCAGAGCCGGAAAGTCTCCGCCCCGACCTGCCGGACGGCGACGCCGTCGGCGAACAGCCCGACCTGGTTCAGGACCACGCGCTCGCCCGCGGCCAGCGCCGCCTGCATGGAGGCGGCCTCGGCCGGCTCGACGCCGATGACCTTGGTCTCCGGCCGGAGGAAGCGCACGATCGCCGCGATCCCGGCCGCCAGGCCCCCTCCCCCGACGGGGACGAAGATGGCCTCGATCGGCTCCGAATGCTGGCGCAGGATCTCGAGCCCGACCGTGCCCTGGCCGGCGATCACCTCAGGGTCGTCGAAGGGGTGGATGAAGGTGGCGCCGCTCTCCCGTTCGAGCCGGCGCGCCTCGGCATTGGCCTCGTCGAAGGCGTCGCCGTGCAGCACGACATGGCCGCCGCGCGCCCGCACGGCCTCGACCTTGATCGCGGGCGTCGTCGTCGGCATCACGATCGTCGCCTTCACGCCGCGCCGCGCCGCCGCGAGCGCCACGCCCTGGGCGTGGTTGCCGGCGGAGGCGCAGATCACGCCGCGCGCCAGCGCCTCGGGCGGGAGCCCGGCAATCTTGTTGTAGGCCCCGCGGATCTTGAAGGAGAAGACCGGCTGCAGGTCCTCGCGCTTCAGGAGCACGGAGGCGCCGAGGCGCGCGGAGAGCCGCGGCATCGGGTCGAGCGGGCTCTCGATCGCGACGTCGTAGACGCGCGCGGTGAGGATCTTGCGGACGGTTTCCTGCATGGCCGGGCTTGTGCGGCATGGGCCGGTGCACGGCAAGGCGTAGGGTCCCGGGTCGGCGAGACGGATCGCCGGCGCCGCTTGACGGAGGCGGCGCGAGCGGGGAAGCCCGCGAGGCAACCGGACCGGACCCGTGCCAGACCCGATCGAAATCTTCGTCGACGCCGATGCCTGCCCGGTCAAGGACGAGGTCTATCGCGTGGCCGGCCGCCACGGGCTGAAGACCTGGATCGTGGCGAACAGCTTCATCAACGTGCCGCGCGACCCGCTCATCGAACGCGTCCTCGTCGGCTCGGGCTTCGATGCCGCCGACGACTGGATCGCGGAGCGGGCCCGGCGTGGCGCCGTCGTCGTCACGACCGACGTGCCGCTCGCGCATCGCTGCGTCACCGCCGGGGCGGACGCGATCGCGCCGAACGGCAAGGCCTTCACCCAGGCCTCGATCGGCATGGCGCTCGCCACCCGCGACCTGATGCAGGACCTGCGCGAGGCCGGCGCCGTCTCGGGCGGGCCCCGGCCCTTCTCGCCGCGCGACCGGTCGGCCTTCTTGTCGGCGCTCGACCTCGCCATCGTGCGCCTGAAGCGGGCCGGGTTCGGAGCGTGAGCTAGGCTCGCCGGCCCGGTGCGCGAACCCGATCCGGGGTCACCCGGACGTCACGAGCGCGACATAGTCCTCGCCTGCCAACGGAAAGGACCAGCCATGCGGACGCCTCTCATCTTCTGCATCGCTGCCTTCGCGGCGCTCGCTCCTGCCCCGGCCGCGACCGCCGCGGACCTCGCCGCGACCCCGGCCCAGATCGGGCCGCGGCCCTTCTACCTCGTCGACAGCATGAAGCCCGGCCCGGCCCGGGACCGGCTCGCCGCCTGCGGCCCCGACCGGCCCTACACGGCCAGAAACTTCTCGATCTCGCACCGGGGTGCGCCGCTGCAATTCCCGGAGCACACCCGGGAGGGGATCCTGGCCGCGGCCCGGATGGGCGCGGGGATCATCGAATGCGACGTCGCCTTCACGAAGGATCGCGAGCTCGTCTGCCGCCACGCGCAATGCGACCTGCACACGACGACCGACATCCTGGCCCGGCCGGCGCTCGCCGCGAAATGCTCCGTCCCGTTCACGCCGGCCGATCCCGCGACCGGCCGCAAGGCCTCGGCGAAATGCTGCACGAGCGACCTCACGCTGGCCGAGTTCAAGTCCCTGAACGGCAAGATGGACGCCTCGGAACCCGCCGCGACCAGCGTCGAGGCCTACATGAACGCCACGGCCCGCTGGCGCACCGACCTCTACGCGACCACCGGCACGCTCATGTCGCACAAGGAGTACATCGCGCTCGTCAAATCGCTCGGCCGCAAGTTCACGCCGGAGCTGAAGGCGCCCGAGGTCGCGATGCCCTTCGAGGGCGGCTACACGCAGGACCACTACGCCCAGCAGGTGATCGACGAGTACCGGGCGGCCGGCGTGCCGGCCTCCGACGTCTTCCCGCAGAGTTTCCAGCTCCGCGACGTCCTCTACTGGCTCGAGAAGGAGCCCGCCTTCGGGAGCCAAGCGGTCTATCTCGACGGCCGCGACGAGACCGACAAGAGCTTCGACCCCGGCAAGCCCGAGACCTGGAAGCCCGGCATGGCGGAACTCGCCCAACAGGGCGTCCGCATCCTCGCCCCGCCGCTCTGGATGCTGGTGCGGGCGGGCGAGGACGGCACCATCCGGCCGTCCCGCTACGCCGAGGAGGCGAAGCGGGCCGGGCTCGGCCTCCTCGCCTGGTCGCTCGAACGCTCGGGCCCGCTGAAGAGCGGCGGCGGCTATTATTACCAGTCCATCAAGACGATCACCGACCGGGACGGGGACACGCTCTCGCTCCTCGACGTGCTCCACCGCGACATCGGCGTGAGCGGCGTCTTCTCGGACTGGCCGGCCACGACGACCTTCTACGCCAATTGCGTCGGGGCGCCCTGACGCGCCGCCCCTCGCGCGACGTCACCCGATCCGCGGCGTCCCGACGGCCGGCCGGTCCGCGCCGGCCTCGGCCGCCCTCCGACTACTGGCTCGCCGCCGCCGCACCCGGCCATGCGCATCCGGCATGTCGCGCGGGCGCGAAAACCCCCGCTGTCGCGCCCAGCGCAGGACCGTGCCGCGGCTGACCCGGACACGCGCCGCGATGAACGACGTCGGCAGCTCCGTCGTCCGATACAGCTCCATCGCCCTCGCCACGACCGCATCCGGGTAGGCCTGCCGGCTCCGGCCGCCCGCGGCGGCCGCTCCGCCCGCGGCGGCCGCTCCGCCCGCGGCGGCGACCGAGGCCGAGCGCCGCTCGGCCACTTCGCGCCGGCTGCCAGGCCGCGCCGGAGGCCGCGTCCAACCGCGACGCGTCATCCAGCCCCACACGGTCGACGGGCAAACGCCGGCCCGGGCCGCGATCCGCGCCAGCGGCCAGTCCGACCCGGTCACGAGGTCGCGCGCCGTCCCGACCGCGTCGCCACCGCAGGCCCGCGGAAATCGCCGCGCGCGGTAGAAGTGCGGCCCGGCCCTGCCGGGCGGTTTCGGCCGTCGCCAGCCGTAGCGCTTCTGCCAGCGATACAGGGTCCAGCGGGCGACCCCGAGTTCGAGCGCAATCCGCTCCAGGCCGACCCGCGTCCCCTCGATCCGAACCCGCGCCGCCTCCCGCACCTCAGGGCCGTAGCCGTTGGGGCGACGCGGTCGGCTCCCGGAGGCCGATCGGACACTCCCTCGCTCGTCATCCTGAGGAGCCCGCGCAGCGGGCGTCTCGAAGGACGCAGCACGGTTGTGGCCAGGCAGGTCTCGAGACGATCCCACCCCATCCCCGCTCATCCCGCCGAAAGCCGGGACCCAGCCGCGCCCTGGACCCCAGCCGGCGAAGGCCGGTATTTCGCCGGGGTGAGCGGAGGCAAGCGCAGCGCCCGCCCGCCGCCAGCCGAACCGCCGCGCCCACCGGCCGACCGTGTCCACGCCCAGCCCGGCCCGCACCGCCACCTCGCCATAGGGCAGCCCCGCCTCGACGAGCGCCCGCACGCCCGCGACGACGTCGGCCGGATACGGCCGCCCGCGCCCGGTCGGGCTGCGGATCGGGAGGGGTGAAGAGTCAGGATAGCCAGGATCACGAGTCTTCGGAATCACGCATAGAGAATATCTTCCTGTACTACGAATGTCAATCCAATGACCTCGCGACTCGAACGCATCGAATTTTCTGCCTGTGGTACCTACGACGAGACGGTCCCGCCCTCCGACCGTCGGGCGCGCGGCCGCCCTGGCGGAGGAGGACGGACAGCGAAGCCCTCCGAGACTTGCTTGTGCGGCTCTCCCAGCGCTGGGGCTACGGGCACTGCTACGAGGCCAAGCGCCGGGACCTGAGCGACGAGAGCTGTCACCGCGAGAAGTTGTTAGCTCGGACGGTTCAACGGGTTGCGCCAGGAATAGCTCCTGCTACCGTCACCAACTACAACGAGCAAACATCCTGGGGAGGAACGGTGGCCGAGCAGCGTATCGTAGATCTCGATGACCTTCTCTTGGACCATCAGAACCCAAGGCTTGGCAGTGTTGATAGCCAGCCTGAGGCGTTGCGCGAACTGGTCCAAATGAACGCACGCTACTTCGCGGAGATGATGGAGAGCATCAAGGAGAATGGGCTTGATCCAGGCAACCTGTTTTTCTTGATCGACGAGGCAGACCAGACCGGCGTCGAAGGTTATACGGTCGTAGATGGAAATCGTCGCTTTGCCGCCTTAGCTGTGCTGCGGGAGCCGGCTCTGCTCGTAGGCGCAGACCTCCCTGAGTCAACTGTTCGCAACCTTCGCTCAATCGCGGACGGGTTCGATCGCGACAAAGTGGGAGAGTCGAGGCTCTCAATTTTGTTTTCAAGCCGTGCCGAGGCCGACGATTGGATCACGCGCCGTCATGGCCGCGACCGCGGGGGCGAGGGACAGGTTTTCTGGGGGCCGCTCGAAATTCAGCGGTTTACGGGAGACCGAAGTCTGCTCGATATCCTCGATTTCGTGGATCGCTCTGGCACGTACGAGGCGGCTGATTGGGGAAAGGTCAGAGCGAAGATCAGCAAGCGGTCATCGGTTCTGCGCCGCTTTATCGAATCAAAGGCGGGTATCTCGGCGTTAGGCCTGGGAGAGGAAGAGTACGATGGCGGCAAGAGGCCGACCTCTACGCGTGAACCAGCGTATCTGGCCGGCGTGCTAAAGAAGCTCTTCGATGACATAAACGAAGGGCGGGTCACGACACGCACTCACAACAAGGCCGATGATCTGCAAGCCTATTTCGATAAACTCGAACCTCAAGAGCTAAGGCCAGCGAACGCAAAAAGTGCTCGCATCGCGAAGTCTTTTCATGATTTGAGTCTTCGCCAACCATCGACGCCGAAATCACCATCTAGCAATCCGAAGTCGGCCACAACTCAGCCTGTTAAGATCCGAGACACGTTAGCTCCAGCGCGACAGCCTTTTCAGCAACCAACCAGTGAAAAGGGGAAACAGTTTGTACGGGAGGCAGTTAAAACCAAGCTGAAGAGCAACCCATTGAGCGCCGCGTTCCTGTTGCGCGGCTTCATCCAACACGTTGTGGATTTGTACATGCGATCAAATGGCTTACCGTTGAGAGAGGGTGGGAAGGCACTTGATCTCAGCGTGCGATCGGATCGGGTTATAGACCACCTGATCCAGAACGGAAAGGCGACTGCTTCGAGTCTAAACGGGATACGGCGCCGCCTCGGAGAGCCAGCCCGTAAAGGAGCTTGGTCGATTGCAGCTCTTAACGACTATCACCATGATGAATATCAAGTTCCGACACCGGACGTTCTCCGCTCCGGCTGGGACGACGCTGACGCTCTATTTGTTGCTGTTCTGGGACGAGCGGTCTAGTGCGTGACCGTTCAACACCACGGTCGCCGCTGTCGGGCCGATTTTCCCCGCTTCGCTATCCCGGAGGTAAGGGCAAACTCGCTCGCTTCGTCGCTGAAATCGTCAGGCAAAACAGGTTGTACGACGGCTTCTACGTTGAGCCTTACGCCGGCGGAGGAGCAGTTGCCTGGGAACTTCTTATTACTGGCATGGTACGCCGTGTTCATGTGAATGACCTGAGCCGTCCCATCTACGCGTTCTGGCGCAGCGTCCTTGACCATACTGACGAATTGGCACGTCTTATTAACGACACTGCTCTTGATATTGACACTTGGAAGAAAATGAAACGGACGTTTTCTACGCCCGACGAACACGATGATCTTTCGCTTGGGTTTGCTACATTCTACCTGAACAGAACTAACAGATCCGGGATACTAAATGGGGGGCCGATCGGAGGGCATTTGCAAGAGGGAGCCTGGGGCATCGACGCCCGATACAATCGCGCTGAACTAATCGTCCGCGTCGAGCGGATCGCAAAGCTACGCAAGCGCATCACCCTGACAAACATTGATGCAGTTACGCTTCTTAATGAACGCCGCAGATGGCCGAAGCGGACCCTGATATACTTGGATCCGCCCTATTTTACGAAGGGCCGAGATCTATATTATGACTACTACGATCAGGCCTCACACGCGAAAGTCGCTGAAGCCGTGCGAAGGATGGAAGGCGCACAGTGGATTGTTTCCTATGACGATGTGGGGCCAATACATGCGCTGTATGATCAGGAAACTTGGCTGCAGTATCGCATCGGCTACTCTGCCCGGAACCGGCTTCAAGGTCGGGAGGCAATGTTTTTCAGTTCAGGGCTGCAAGTCCCAGCAACTCAGGGCTCAATGATCGAGATCGATCGGTGCTGCCTACGAGTAGAGCCCACCTATCATGCTCCCAGACTAGTGCAGGTTGAAACTGACCCGACAAGGGCCTGCGCTGGGGTGTGACACGGTCGGAGTGGCGACGGCATCACGCGCGTCCTCTCACTCCGAATGGCAATCTGCGCGGAGCCCTTCGATCGACAAGGGTCGTCCCAGAGCGGGCGAATTGACCAAAGAAGTCAGGTTCCCAGCTGAAGCCGGGGATTCCGGCCTCAGCTGAAACAACTCAGGAATGATACTCGGCGATTGCAGTCGACATGGCCTTCAGTGCCTTAGCCGGATCGCTCTTCATCATTTCTGTTACGATATGCTCAAAGTCTTCAGGGTTGATATTTACCTTGATTTGCGTGCGTCCGCCGCCTTTTGAGGCGATAATGAAGTTTGCCGACACACCTAGCTTGCTGCCACTGACACTAATCTTACTCGTGCCAGGGCTCCAATAAGCTGCAGTTACTCCGGCTCTTAATACGTTTGACTTGCTTAGACTTGCCATGCGCTTACTCCTTGCAGTCCGTCGCGTAAGATCAGTTCCGCGAGGTCGACAAAGGTGGGGACGGCCCTAGGCGAGTTCAAGCCCCTTTGGCAGTCGCTTATTTCACCTGACTCAGTCCGAGATTGGCTACGCGCCGACCGGGTCTGCGCCGTCATCACCGAGGCGTGAAGCGTACCACGGGCGCCTGCTCCGACAAGCCGTCGTTCTCGAGCGCAGCTCTCCGGCCGACCTCGGCGTCAAATCACCCCGCCCCCTCCCCCGCCTGATACGTCTTGATGTCCGCGAAGCGGATCGCCGGGTAGCGCTCCTCCTCGTAGCGGAGGCCGTAGGCGGAGGGGGCGAGGAAGACCGGGGCGCCGTCGAGGTCGAGGGCCATGGCGGAGCCGTTCTTGTCCATGAAAGTGTCCACGGCGCCGCGCTCGTCGGACATGATCCAGCGGGCGAGCGTGAAGCGGGACGGCTCGTAATCGATCGGGATGCCGTACTCGATCTTGAGGCGCTCTCGGAGGACGTCGAGCTGCAGCGCGCCGACGACGCCGACGATGGCGGGCGAGCCGTCCTGGGGCAGGAAGAGCTGGACCACGCCCTCCTCGGCCATCTGCTGCAGGGCCTCGCGCAGCTTCTTGGCCTTCATCGGGTCCGAGAGCTTGATCCGGCGCAGGATCTCGGGGGCGAAGGACGGGACGCCGTTGAAGGCGAGCTGCTCGCCCTCGGTCAGCGTGTCGCCGATGCGGAGCGTGCCGTGATTCGGGATGCCGACGACGTCGCCGGCAAAGGCCTCGTCGGCGATGGAGCGGTCCTGGGCGAAGAAGAATTGCGGCGCGGTGAGCGAGATCGGCTTGCCCGTGCGGACGAGTTTCGCCTTCATGCCGCGCTGGAGGCGGCCCGAACAGACCCGCATGAAGGCGATGCGGTCGCGGTGATTCGGGTCCATGTTCGCCTGGATCTTGAAGACGAAGCCGGTCATGCCGTCCTCGTCGGATTCGACGCGGCGCTTGTCGGCCTGCTGGCCCTGCGGCGGGGGGGCGATGTCGGCGAGCGCGTCGATGAGGTCGCGGACGCCAAAATTCTTCAACGCCGAGCCGAAGAAGATCGGCGTGAGGTGGCCCTCGCGGAAGCTCGCGATGTCGAAGGGCTTGCAGCCGCTCTCGGCGAGCATGACCTCCTCGAGCCAGGCCTCGCGCTCATGGGCGGGGAGGAGACCGACGGCGCCCTCGTCCTCGGGGCCCGAGACCGCGACCGGCTCGGCATCGGCATCGAGGCGGCGCACGAGCTTGCGGCGGAGGTCGTAGGTGCCGGCGAAGTTCGGGCCGCGGCCGATCGGCCAGGTCACGGGGGCCGTGTCGAGGGCCAGCATCTTCTCGATCTCGTCCAGGAGATCGAAGGGGTCGCGGGTCTCGCGGTCCATCTTGTTGATGAAGGTGACGATCGGGATGTCGCGCAGCCGGCACACCTCGAACAGTTTTCGCGTGCGGGCCTCGATGCCGCGGGCGGCGTCGATGACCATGACGGCGGAATCGACCGCGGTCAGGGTGCGATAGGTGTCCTCCGAGAAGTCCTCGTGGCCGGGCGTGTCGAGGAGGTTGAAGACGCAGTTTCCGTATTCGAAGGTCATAACGGAGGTGACGACGGAGATGCCGCGCTCCTTCTCGATATTCATCCAGTCGGAGCGGGTCGAGACGCGGTTGCGCTTCGCCTTGACCTCGCCGGCGAGCTGGATCGCGCCGCCGAAGAGCAGGAGCTTCTCGGTCAGCGTGGTCTTACCGGCATCGGGGTGCGAGATGATCGCGAAGGTGCGCCGCCGGCTGACCGGGGCGGTGGTGGTGGTCGTCATGGTGGCGATGGGGTCTCAGCCGCCGCAGGGAGCGGCGAAATGTCCACAGGTTATCAGAACGTCAGGCCTTTGTGCGCCGCACCGCCCCGTCCATATTGCCCGTCCCTGCAGCTTGCGAAAGGAGGTGATCCAGTGAAACATCGTGATCAGCCGTCGAGGATGACTCCCGTGACCTGGAACGTGGCCTCGGTCGAGGTGGCCTCCTAAGATCCGGTCCCGCCGAGAGGCGTCGCCGTCACGGATCGTCCCCTCGCGGACGACGATGGAAGGGCCGCCCTCGGGGCGGCCCTTTGCGTGTCGGGTGTTGGCATTCAGCGGTCGGTCAGGGTCGAGGTCAGTCGGCGTCGCGGCCGTCCCGGTAGCCACCGCCGCGATACCGGTCGGAATCGCGAGAGTAGCTGCGCTCTCCGGCGCGCTCGCCGCCCCGGTCGCTTCTCCGCTCCGGCATCGCTGCCGTGGGCGCCGGTGCTGCCGGAAGCTTCTCAAGCAATTGGGTCACGATCTCGCCGCAGGCCTTGGTCGTCTCGCCCGGAGCGCATCGCACCAAGACCGAAATGTCGTCGCGCTGGATCCTGATCTCGGCGCCGCGGACCATCCGATGATCGTCGCGGGCCGGACCTGGAGGAGCAGGGGGCGGCGGAGTGCCTGGCGCGGGCTGCGCGGCGGCGACGCCGGCCACGAGCGACAACAAGGCCGCGGTCAATATGGGTCTCACAGGGAGCCTCCGGATCACGCCACGGCGAAGATCGCGCGGCTCTGCCGAACAACAGGCGCCGGATGGTCCGGTTCCGGCCGGGCTACCGGGCCGGGATTCCCTTCTCCCGGCGCCGATCCACCGAAGACGGGATACGAAGCGACTCACGGTATTTCGCGACAGTGCGCCGTGCGATGTCGATCCCCTCGCCTTTCAGCTTTTTCACGAGCGCGTCGTCCGACAGGACGTCGCCCGTCCGCTCTCCGTCAACGAGCTGCCGGATCCGATGCCGCACCGCTTCGGAGGAATGCGCCTCGCCACCCGAGGAGGCCGGGATGGATGCGGTGAAGAAGTACTTCATCTCGAGCGTGCCGCGCGCCGTGCCGATCGCCTTGTTGGAGGTGACCCGCGACACGGTGGATTCGTGCATGCCGATCGCATCCGCGATCGTCTTCAGGTTCAGCGGGCGCAGATGCGCAACGCCGTAGGCGAAGAAGCCGTCCTGCTGGCGCACGATCTCGGTCGCGACCTTAAGGATCGTCTTCGAGCGCTGTTCGAGGGACCGCGTCAGCCAATTCGCGCTTTGCAGGCACTCGCTGATGAAGGTCTTGTCCGCGTCCGACCGCGCATCCCTCGCGACCCGCGCATGATAATTCTGATTGACGAGGACGCGGGGCAGCGTGTCGGGATTCAGCTCCACGAGCCAGCTTCCATCCGGGGCAGCCCGGACGAAGACGTCCGGCACGAGGATCAGGACCGGCGAGCTGTCGAAAGCCCGGCCCGGCTTCGGGTCGAGCTCGCGCAACTCGGCCAGCATCTCGGCAAGGTCCTCGTCGTCGACGCCGCAGATTCGCTTCAAGGTGGCGAGGTCGCGTCGGGCCACGAGGTCGAGCCGCGAGAGCAAGGCCTGCATGGCCGGATCGAACCGGTCCCTCTCGCGCAGCTGAATTTCGAGACATTCGGCCAGGCCGCGCGCCGCGACGCCGGTCGGCGAGAAGGTCTGCACCAGGCGGAGCACGTGCTCGACCCGCGACACCTCGGCGCCGAGCCGCTCGGCGATCGTTTCGCAGCTCTCGGTCAAATAGCCGGCTTGGTCGACGGAATCGACGATGTGAAGCCCTATCATCTTCTCGTCGGGGCGGCGGATCACAAGGTCGAGCTGCGCCCGCAGATGCTCGTGCAGCGTCGCCTCGGTCGTGAGCTGGGCGGTGGCGTCGAGATCGCCGCCGTCGAAACCGCCCGGACCCGAGGACTGCCAGGAGGGCATGGAGAGCGAGAGGCCCTCGCTCTCGCCTTTCGGTTCCGGCGCGTGGCTGTCGTCGGAGAAGACATTGTCGAGATGGCGAGGCTCGGCCGACGCTTCGATTTCGCCCGCCCGCAGGTCCAACTCTCGCCCCGCGAGCTCGAAACCATCGCCACGGTCCGTCTGGCCAATGTCACCCTCGACCGGGTCGGACCGGCTTTCGACGGCATTCTCGAGCAGCGGATTACGCTCGAGTTCCGCCTCCACGTAGCTGACGAGATCGAGATGCGACAGCTGAAGAAGCTTGATCGCCTGCAGCAGCTGTGGCGTCATCACCAGGGCTTGGCCCTGGCGCATCTCCAGTCGCTGTAGCACCCCCATACCGAACCCTAGGCACGCTTTTTGCTTGTCAAAGACGTCTTAATTCGAACAGTCCGACCCGTCAAAGCTTTTGTGCAGCGCACAGAAACGCGCTCGCCTCAAGCTGCCGCTGATAAAACGCCTTGCGCTCTCCGGGAGCCCCGTCTAGCCCGACCAGGCGAGGGGATGAAGCGCGTGACTTATGAAAACATCGTTGTCGACATTCGCGACCGCGTCGCCCTCGTCACTCTGAACCGGCCGAAGGCCCTGAACGCGCTGAACGCCGCCCTGCTTGCGGAACTCGACGGGGCCTTGTCCAGCTTCGACCGCGATCCGGCCATCGGCTGCGTGGTCCTGACCGGATCGGAGAAGGCCTTCGCGGCAGGCGCCGACATCCGGGAGATGTCGGGGCTCGGCTTCCCGGCCGTCTATTCCGACGACCTCTTCGCGGTCGGCGACCGGATCGCCCGGCACCGGCTTCCCGTCATCGCGGCGGTCGCGGGTTTCGCGCTCGGGGGTGGGTGCGAACTCGCGATGATGTGCGACATCATTCTCGCGGCCGACAATGCCAAATTCGGTCAGCCCGAGATCAAGCTCGGCGTGATCCCAGGTATCGGCGGGACTCAGCGCCTGGCCCGGGCCATCGGAAAGGCCAAGGCGATGGACCTCTGCCTCACCGGTCGAATGATGGACGCGGCGGAGGCCGAGCGTTCCGGACTGGTGTCGCGAGTCGTGCCGGCCGCGGATCTGATGCGGGAAGCGCTGGCCGCAGCCGAGACGATCGCGTCCATGTCGCGGCCGGTCGCGATGATGACCAAGGAAGCCGTGGACCGCGCTGACGAGACGAATTTGGCCGAAGGCGTCCGGTTCGAACGCCGTGTCTTCCATGCCCTGTTCGCCACCGCAGACCAGGCGGAAGGCATGGCGGCCTTTCTGGAAAAGCGCCCCCCGGAGTTTCGCCACGCATGACCTCACACGTGTCTCTCGAGGGTTCCCAGGCGGCTCCCGACCTGCCGACCTTCGCCGATATCGAGGCCGCGGCCCGGCGCATCGACGGCGTGGCCCATCGCACGCCTGTCGTGACGTCGCGGACCGCCGACAAGCTGACCGGCGGCACCCTCTTCTTCAAATGCGAGAATCTGCAGCGTGCCGGCGCCTTTAAGTTCCGGGGCGCCCTGAACGCGATCGCCGCCCTGTCGCCGGCCAGCAAGAAGGCCGGCGTGGTCGCGTTCTCGTCCGGCAACCACGCCCAGGCGATCGCCTATGCCGGCATGCTGCTCGACGTCCCGACCACGATCGTGATGCCGAGCGACGCGCCCGCCATGAAGGTCGCGGCGACCCGCGGCTACGGGGCCGAGGTCGTCTTCTACGACCGGTACAGCGAAGACCGGGAGGCGATCGGCAGACGCATCGCGGACGAGGGCGGCCGCAGCGTGGTGCCGCCCTTCGACCATCCCGACGTCATCGCGGGCCAGGGCACGGCGGCGCTGGAACTGATTCAGGAGGTCGGGCCGCTCGACATGCTGCTCGTCTGCCTCGGCGGCGGCGGCCTGCTCTCCGGCTCCGCGCTTGCGGCTGCCGAAGTCTCGCCCGGGTGCCGCGTCATCGGGGTCGAGCCGAAAGCGGGCGATGACGGCCGGCGTTCGATGGCGGAGGACCGAATCGTCAAGATCCCGGTGCCCGTCTCGATCGCGGACGGCGCACTTACCCAAGCCCTTGGTCAGATCACCTTCGAGATCATTCGAAGGGATGTGGCCGAGATCGTGACGGTGTCGGATGCCATGCTGGTCGACACGATGCGGTTCTTCGTCGAGCGCCTGAAGCTCGTCGTCGAGCCAACCGGCTGCCTTGCGGCGGCGGCAGCCTTGCAGGGCGTTGTGCCAGTCATCGGGAAGCGGGTGGGCGTGATCCTGTCCGGCGGCAATATCGACCCGGGCACCCTGGCGAGCCTGCTTACACCCGCACGGGCCTGACGGTCTCTGCCCGGAACGACGGAGAAACATCGCACCGCATAGCCTCGGCGTTGACGCTGCGCGGGGAAGCGGTCTACAAGGCCCGCCTCGCGAGCCCATGCGCTTCGGCCATGGGCTTTCGTCTTTTCATCAGCTCAGATCGTGCGAACGCGCCTTGGCGCGCCAGCGATCACATCACGAGGACAGCCTGTGGCCAACACCACGTCGGCCAAGAAGATGGCCCGCAAGATCGTCCGGCGCACCGAGGTGAACAAGTCGCGCCGGTCCCGCATGCGTTCCTTCATCCGGAAGGTCGAAGAGGCCATCGCGGGCGGCGACCATGGCACCGCCTCCGCGGCCCTTCGCGCCGCAGAGCCGGTACTCATGCGAGCAGCCCAGCGTGGCATCCTGCACGGCAACACCGCCTCCCGGAAGGTGTCGCGTCTGGCCATGAGGGTCTCGGCCCTGCAGACCTGAGCCGACACGGCATTCTGTCTCGACGAAGCCCGGCCACGTGCCGGGCTTTTTGATTCCTGGCTGCTTGTTGGTCGCCTCGTGACGCCGAAGACACGCGGTTCGCGCTTCGTTCGGCTTGACGGTCTGCATTCCTTGCTTCCGGCCGAAAGCTGTGTGAGCGAAGCCTCTCCGCTCAGTTATAGCTATGGGAATTCAAAGGCTTACGGTGCAAAGAGTCCGGACGGGCGGGACCGGGCAGAGCGATCGCAAGTTCGGGCCGGACAACCTGAATTTATTTTCGGGTCCGAAATCGGCTGCAAGCGGCTTCTCGAATCCGAGACTCCCCAGCACGTTACAGCTTCGTAGGGCGGCGGAACCGGTCATCGTGCATGACCGATTCGTGACGCCTGAGGGCTCCTCGATGTTGCGCCAGGACCATCGGGGGTATAGCTTTCCCTAGCCTTGATGGGGCGGTTTCAAGGCTAATCAAATCTAGTTGACGGCGGCCGCGCTGGCTTGGAAGGTTTGGCGATGGGTGCTCCGTGCGGTGACAAGAGGTCGCTTGCAACAGGGCAAACCTTTCCCGAGCAAGCCACCGGGCGACATCTGCTGTGGAAGCAGAGGCGTGCCGACTTGATTTGATCGTCGGCGTTCTCCTCCCGGTACCGAGTGTCGAACGTCCCCGGATCTAGGTCCGGGGCGCGTGGCTGGTTTTTGCCGAAAAGCGGAGGTTCGAAAGATGATGACGCTGGGCGGCGGATGGCGAGCGACTGGGACCAGCCAGGCAGTGGCGCAGGAGAAGCGGGAGACCAGCGTGTCGGATGGGGCATGGATCCGGGTGAAGCGGCGCCTGCGGGCGGAACTTGGCGAGGACGTCTTCTCGAGCTGGCTCGCGCGCCTCGAACTCGACGGCATCCGGGATGACGGCAACGCGATCCTGAGCGTGCCGACCCGGTTCCTGAAGAGCTGGATCGAAGCCCATTATCTCGACCGCGTCCTCAGCACCTTCAAGAGCGAGCAGCCAACCGTCGCCGGCGTGTCCGTCGTCGTTCGCGGCGCCTTCCGCGACCCGACCGGATGCGGGCGCACGGCGCCCAGCCAGCCCGCCAACCAGGATAGCGCCAAGACCTCAGGTCCGGTCATTGCCCTCGTTCGCGACGAGCCAGTCTCCGCGGCCCCCACGGGCCTCAGGGAGGAGCGTTCCGGAGGTGACCTCGTCGGTGCGCCGCTCGATACGCGCCTGACCTTCGAGACCTTCGTCGTCGGCCGCTCGAACGCGCTCGCCCAGGCCGCGGCCGAGCGCATCGCGCGGAACGACAGCGCGTCCGCGATCTATAACCCGCTCTACATCCAGGCCGGCGTCGGGCTCGGCAAGACGCATCTCCTGCACGCGGCCGGAAACCAGGCCCGGCTCAGCGGGCGCCGCGTGATCTACCTGACCGCGGACAGGTTCATGTACGGCTTCGTCGCTTCACTGAAGGCGCAAACGTCGCACGCCTTCAAGGAGAAGCTGCGCGGCATCGATCTTCTCGTGATCGATGACGTCCAGTTCATCCAGGGCAAGACCATCCAGCAGGAATTCGGCCACACGCTGAATTCGCTGATCGATGCGGGCCGGCAGGTCATCGTTGCCGCGGACCGGCCGCCGGCCGAGCTCGAGAGCCTCGACGAGCGCGTGCGGTCCCGTCTCGCCGGCGGCCTCGTCGTCGAGATCGCGGCCCTGGACGAGGGACTGCGGGCCGGGATCCTGAACCAGCGGCTCGCCGCCGTGCAGGCGGCTCATCCGGGCTTCGAGGTCGGGCCGGCCGTGGTCGAATATGTGGCCCATTCCATCGCCACCAACGGTCGCGACCTCGAAGGAGCCGTGAACCGCCTTCTTGCGCATGCAACCCTGACCGGCACGGCGGTGACCCTCGAGACGGCCGAGATCGCCATCCGGGATCTCGTTCGCTGCCGCGAACCGCGTCGCGTGAAGATCGAGGATATCCAGAAGCTGGTGGCCTCGCGCTACAACGTGTCCCGCTCCGACATCCTGTCCG
>NZ_CAXTAZ010000049.1:0-37340 GCF_964242715.1 uncultured Enterovirga sp. | reverse complement strand
TCGGTGTCGATCTTCACCTTGACGCCGCAATAGCTGAAGATGCCCTCGGTCACGACCGTGACCATGTCGACGCCGTCGACCTCGGACGACACGATGAAGGGCGCCGGCTTGTAGTCCGGATAGGTCGTGCCGGCCCCGATCGCCGTCACGAAGACGGGCTCCTCCCCGACCACCCGCCCGTCCCAGTCCCGCCCGCTTTCCGCGAATGGCACGACGGCACCGTTGCCTGCGATCGTGCGCTCGAGCACGACATGCGGATCGACCCGGATCAGCTCTCCGGCCTGGTTCGCGTAGCGATCGCAGGCGCCGGCCTGGCCCGGGCGGATGAAGCACATCACCGGGCAGGCATCGCAGCGGATGCGGTCGTCGGAAGGGGCGGGGAGGGCGGTCACGGAGCCGCCTCGACGGAGCAGTCAGGCGTCTCCTCCTCCGTAGGGGGAGGAGGACCATGCTGTCCGGCAAAGCCGGCAGCATGGTGGAGGGGGCCATCGGCTGCCGGTTTCGCGCCTGGCCCCCTCCACCACGCTTCGCGCGGTCCCCCTCCCCCTGCGGGCGAGGAGACACCCCCGTGCGCCCTCAACGCCGCCATCACCCGGTCCGGCGTCGCCGGCACCCGCCGAAGGCGCACCCCCGTCGCGTGATGGATGGCGTTCAGGATCGCGGGGGCGGTCGGGATGAGGGCCTGTTCGCCGATGCCCTTGGCGCCGGACGGCCCGACCCAGGACGGGTCCTCGATCAGGATCGTCTCGATCGGCGGCACGTCGCCGACCGTCGGGATGAGGTAGTCGTGCAGGTTCTCGCCCCGTCCGGGATGGAATTCCTCCATCAGGGCGAGGCCGAGCCCCTGGGCGATGCCGCCCTCGATCTGGCCCTCGAGCAAGGTCGGGTTGATGGCGCGTCCGACATCGTGGGCGGCCGTGATCTTCAGCACGCGCACCGTGCCGAGCGCCGTGTCGACCTCGATCTCGGCGAGATGCGCCCCGAAACCGTAGACGGCGTAGGGCGAGCCCTGGCCGTCGGGATCGAGCGGGGTCGTCGGCGGATCGAAGCTCTCTTCGGCAGAGAGCGCGTAGCCGCGCGCGTCGGTCGGGAGTTCGGCGAGGCGCAGCACGGCCTGATGGTCGCCGTCATCGACCCGGATCGCGCCGTCCGCGAAGGCGAGCCTTGCGTCCTCGCCGGCATTGGCGAGGCGGAGGATGTCGCGCCGGAGCGCGCGGCCGGCGAGTTCGGCAGCCTTGCCGGAGATGAAGGTCTGCCGGGACGCGGAGGTCTTGCCACAATCGGGCGAGAGGTCGGTATCGCCGGAAACGAGGTCGATCGCGTCGAGCGGCGCGCCGATCGCGTCGGCCGCGATCTGGGCAATCACGGTGTTCGAGCCCTGACCGATATCGACCGCGCCCTGGTGCAGCATGATCCGGCCCGCCGCCGTGACCCCGATCCGCATCGTCGACGGGTTCGACATCGAGGTGTTGCCGCAGCCATACCACATCCCGGCGACGCCCACGCCGCGGCGCAGGTGGGCCGCCGCCCGCCCATTGGACACCTCCGCGTCCGCCCGCGCCCGTATCCAATGCGGGCGGAGCGCCTCCAGGCAGGCCCGGATGCCGACGCCTTCGCCCATGACCTGGCCGGTGACGGTCGGGTCCTCCGGCCGGAGCGCGTTCAGGATGCGGAAGTCGAGCGCGTCCAGGCCGAGGCGCTCGGCGAGTTCGTCGAAGATTTGCTCCTGCGCGATCGCGGCCTGCGGCACCCCGAAACCCCGGAAGGCGCCGGCCGGGACGAGGTGGGTGTGGATGGCCCGGCTCAGCGCCCGGTAATGCGGCACGAGATAGGGTCCGGAGGCGTGGACGGGGACGCGATTGGCGACCGTCGGCCCCCAGGATGCATAGGCCCCGGTGTTGAAATCGGCCGCGACGTCGAGGGCGACGAGCCGGCCGTGCCGGTTGGCGCCGGCCCGGATGCGGATCGAGGCCGGGTGGCGCTTCGTCGTCGTCATCATCGATTCGGTGCGGCTGTAGGTCATCCGGACCGGGCGTCCACCGAGCCGCCAGGCCGCGACGGCCAGGAAGGGCTGCACCGACAGGTCGAGCTTCGTCCCGAAGCCGCCGCCGACGGCGGTCGGGACGATCCGGACCTGATCGTGATCGATACCAAGGATCGCCGCGACGTCGTCGCGGTCCATGTAGGGCGCCTGGGTGCAGGCCTGGATCTCGATCCGGTCGCCCACGCGGCGGGCGAATCCGGCCTCGGGCTCGATCGGCGCATGCTCGACGAAGCCCGCTTCGAACAGGCCTTCCGCCGTCACCTCCGCCCCGGCAAGCGCCGCCTCCACATCCCCTCGCACCACCCGACCGCGGACGAGAATGTTGCCGGCCCTTCCCTCATGCAGGAGGTTCGCCCCGTCCCCGAGAGCGGCGTCGGTCGTGGTCAGCGCCGGGAGCTCCGTCCAGCTGACGGGAAAGGTTGCGAGGTCCAGCGCCGCCACCGCGTCCGCCTCGCCGACGATCGCGGCCACGGCCTCGCCCCGGAAGCGGGTCTCACGCTCGGCGAAGACGGGCTGGTCGACGAAGGACGGGATCACGCCGAAGCGGTTCCGTCCGGGCACGTCGGCAGCGGTCAGGATCGCGGCGAGCCCGGAATGCGCGCCGAGATAGGCCGTCATGTCGCCGAGAGCGAAGCTCGCGCGGTGGAAGGGGCTGCGCACGACTCGAAGCAGCAGGGCGTCCGTCGGCGCGGAATCCGCCCCGAAGATGTCGCAGCCCTCGACCTTCCTCGTGCCGTCCAGCCGCTCGACCCGCGCGCCGATGGCAGAGCCGATGGGCGGACGCCGTGCAGCGACGCTGGGTGACGCGTCGAGGATGGCGGCGACGATCTTCCGGTAGCCCGTGCAGCGGCACAGGATGCCGCCGATGGCGTCCCGGACCTCGCTCTCGTCGGGCTCGGGTCGTCGCGCGAGAAGGGCGGTCGCGGCGACGATCATGCCCGGGCTGCAGAAGCCGCATTGCGCGGCGCCGTGACGGAGGAAGGCTGCCTGGAGAGGTCCCGCCATGCCGCCGCTTTCGCTCAGGCCCTCGATCGTGACGACGTTACGTCCTTCCGTCTGGGCGACGGCGCAGAGGCAGGCGCAGACCGGCTCCTCGTCGAGCAGGATCGTACAGGCGCCGCAATCGCCGGCGTCGCATCCGACCTTGGTTCCGAGGAGCCCCAGTTCGTCCCGCAGCACCGCCGACATGCGGGTCGCCGGATGCGACCGGAGGCGCGCCTCTCGACCGTTGACCGTGACCGCGATGCCGCCGGTCACATCAGGCTCCTGGATCGCAGCAGGCGTCGAGCGCGCGGCAGACCAGTTCGTGGGCCGCTTCCACGCGATACGCAGCCGAAGCCCGGACATCGTCGATGGGCGTGAGCGGCAGGAGGTGCTCGGCCTCGACATGGCGCCCGAGCCCCCCGGCTGCCTGCCGGCCGATGAGAGCCGCTTCGAGGCTAGGCAGACGGCATGCCACGGCGGAGCAGGAGCCGATCGCGACCCGGGCTTCCCGCACGCGGCCATTCTCGAGCGAGACCACGGCCGCCACCATCACGATCGAGATGACGAGGTAGCGCCGGGCGCCGAGCTTCAGGAAGGCGGTGCGGCCGTCGTCGATGGTACGCGGCACGAGGATGCGGGTCAGCATCTCGTCCGGGCGGCGCGTCGTCCGTCGGTTTCCGAGGAGGAAGTCCGAAAGCGGCAGCCGCCGCGCCCCGGCCACGGAGACGAGTTCGACCTCGGCGTCGAGCACCAGCAGCGGCGGCACGCCGTCGGCGGCCGGAGAGGCATTGCAGAGATTGCCGCCGAGCGTCGCGACATTCTGGATCTGGATCGACCCGACTTCCCGGGCCGCCTGCTTGAGGGCGTCGAAACAGGCCGGGAGCTCGGCTTTGCACAGGGCGCTCCAGGTCGCGCGGGCACCGATCGACACGTGATCCGGCTCGATCCGGATCGCGGCGAGATCGGCCAGCAGGGACAGGTCGAGGATATAGTCCGGTCGCGGCTTCTCGCCCCAGGCAGGGAAGACGTCCGTGCCGCCGGACAGCATCACGGCGGCGGGCCGTTCGGACAGGGCGGCGCAGGCTTCACCTACCGTTCTCGGCCGCAGATACATGGCTCACCGTCGGCAGCCTCCCGGACTGTTCGCCCCGGAGATCGTTAGTGTACCAACAATCTGTCCGGTGCTCCGGGACTGTCAAGCGTCACATGGGCTGAATAGAGGGCAGCCGAGCCCGTTCGTTCAGCAGGTCTAGGCGGCGGCCTGCGACGGCTTCTGCTCGCTGACCTCGTCGGCGTCGTCCGCGCCGTCCGGGGGCGCCGGAAGAGGCTGCCAATGGGTCGGCAACTCGCCATCCTCGCGGATCGAGACAGGCACCTGCATGCGGGACAGCCAGGTCTCGAATTCCTCGCTGTAGGTCGCGATGATGGGCCCCCACGGTTTTGTGAAGACGAGAACCTCCGTGTCCTTGGGAGCGGATTCGATCGTCTGCCAGGAGGCAGTGGCAGTCTCGCTCATCGGTCCGATCGGTCCTTGTTGATGAAGGGCCGCCCTCAAATGGGCATTGGACGCGGTGCAGCAAGGGCCGACAAAGGCTGTTGGACCGCGGTCCGGCGAGACTTCGCACGGGTCGCCATGGCGAGACGGCGTCCTTCGCGGTAGAAGCGCGTCTCAAGATCGAGCTGCACACGGTCCGGGCCTCGGTTGAGGTCATCCGAGGTTCACGACATGATGCAACACGGGTCAGCCATCCGCGACCTCGAAACCGACGAGGTTCGGAGCGGCTTGCAGGCCGGCACGATCGCGCTGGTTGACGTCCGGGAGCCACATGAGGTCGCGGCCGGCATCATCCCGGGATCGATCGTGATGCCGCTGTCGCAATTCGATCCGTCCTCGCTTCCAGTCGGGGACGGCAGGCGCATCGTGTTTTCCTGCGCGGCCGGCATACGGTCGCGCGTCGCCGTGGAGGCGTGCCGCAGGGCCGGGCTCGATTGCCACGAACATTACGTCGGCGGCTACAAGGGCTGGGTGGCCGCCGGAGAGGCTGTGGTGCCTGGACCGGCGTGACAGCCTGTGTGCGCCAGCGCACCTGACTTGTGCCGCACCGCAACATACTTGAGCAGTGATGGTGGGCAGATGATGCGACGACTGATGGCCCTCGGGCTCTTTCTTGCCTCGGGTATGGTTCCCTTGGGGCTTGGCCCGGCTTTGGCTCAGGCCCCGGGCGGGCCACCTCCGGCCGTGACGGTCGCAAAACCCATCGTGAAGGACGTCGTCGAGTATGACGACTTCACCGGGCGGTTCGAGGCAGCCGATTCCGTCGAGATCCGGGCTCGGGTCTCGGGTTATCTCGAAAAGGTCGCCTTCATCGATGGTGCGATCGTGAAGAAGGGGGACATCCTCTTCGTGATCGACCGACGCCCGTACAAGGCAGCGCTCGATCAGGCGGAGGCGACCGTCGTCTCCGCGCAGTCGAGACTGACCTTCGCCCAGGCCGACCTCGACCGTGCGGTCTCGCTCCAGCGCACCGGCAACATCGCCGAGCAGCTCGTCGACCAGCGCCGGCAGTCGGCGACCAGCAGTCGGGCCGACCTCGACAACTCCAATGCCGCGCTCCGCAATGCCCAGCTGAACTACGATTTCACCGAGATCCGGTCGCCGATCGCCGGGCGTATCGGACGGAAGCTGATCTCCGAGGGCAACCTCGTGAACGCGAACGACACGACGCTGACCAGCATCGTCACGCTCGATCCGATCTACTTCTATTTCGACATCGACGAGCGGTCCTACCTGGCCTATTCGCGCACGCTGCTCCTCGAGCGTCAGGCCGGACGCGACGCGGACTACGCCGCACAGGTCGGGGTGACCGACGAGCGCCAGCCCAAGCGGCCGGCCCGGCTCGACTTCCTCGACAACCGGATCGATGCCGCGAGCGGGACCATCCGGGCCCGCGCCGTCGTGCAGAATGCCGATCTGTTCCTGGTGCCGGGGCTGTTCGGCCAGATCCGGATCGCGGGTTCTCAGCCCTATCGCGGCGTGCTCGTGCCCGACGAGGCGATCGGCACCGACCAGGACCGCCGGATCGTCTGGACGGTGGCCGAGGACGGCACAGTGGCCCAGAAGGTCGTCCGGCCGGGCCCGAAGATCGACGGCTATCGGCTGATCCGCACGGGACTGACCGGTGACGAGACGATCGTCATCGCCGGTCTCCAGCGGGTCCGGGCGGGCGCGAAAGTGACGGCGCAGCGGCAGGACCTGCCGCAGACGCGTTCTTGAGGCGCCAGCTCACACCATGAGATTTGCCCACTTCTTCGTCGACCGGCCGATCTTTGCATCGGTCTTGTCGGTCCTGCTCGTGCTCGTGGGCTACGTCGCCTACACGCGCCTCCCGGTCGCGCAATATCCCGAGATCGCGCCGCCGACGATCACGGTGCGGGCCTCCTATCCGGGTGCCAATGCCGAGACGGTCGCGGCCACCGTCGCCAATCCGATCGAGCAGGAGATCAACGGCGTCGAAGGCATGCTCTACATGTCGTCGTATTCGACCAGCGACGGCAACATGACGCTGACGATCACGTTTCAGCCCGGCACCAATCTCGATCAGGCGAACGTGCTCGTTCAGAACCGCGTCGCGACCGCCACGCCGCGATTGCCGCTCGAAGTCCGCAATCTCGGCGTGACCACGCGCAAGGCCTCGTCCGACTTCCTGCTCGTGGTTCACATGCTGTCGCCGGACGACAGCTTCGACCAGCTCTACATCTCGAACTACACGCTGATCCGTGTTCGCGACGAGCTGTTGCGCCTCGAAGGCGTCGGCGACGTGACCGTGTTCGGCGCGCGCGAATATTCGCTGCGGGTTTGGCTCGACCCGAACAAGCTCGCAACCTACGGCCTCTCCACCACCGACGTGACCGCGGCGTTGCAGGAGCAGAACGTGCAGGTCGCCGGCGGCGCGCTCGGCGGCCCGCCCTCTCCGAAGGATAGCGCCTTCCAGCTGACCGTTCAGACGCAGGGGCGGTTCGAGAGCGTCGGCCAGTTCCAGGACGTGATCGTGAAGTCGGTCGGCGGCCGGCTCGTCCGCCTTCGGGACATCGCCCGGGTCGAACTCGGTGCGCGTGACTACACCACGAACTCCTATCTCGACGGCAAGCCGGCGATCGGCATCGGGGTCTTCCAGCGGCCCGGCACCAACGCCATCGGTGCCTCGGAAGCCGTGATCGCGAAGATGAAGCAGCTCCAGGCCCAATTCCCGAAGGGCCTCGAATACCGCATCGCCTACAATCCGACCCTCTTCATCTCGGAATCCGTCAGCGAGGTCTACAAGACCCTGTTCGAAGCGGTGATCCTCGTCGTCATCGTCATCCTGGTCTTCCTGCAGAGCTGGCGCACGGCGCTGATCCCGATCGTCGCGATCCCGGTCTCGCTGATCGGCACCTTCGCGCTGATGAGCGCCTTCGGCTTCTCGCTGAACAACCTGACCCTGTTCGGCCTCGTCCTCGCGATCGGCATCGTCGTCGACGACGCGATCGTGGTCGTCGAGAATGTCGAGCGCAACATCGCGGAGGGCAAGTCCCCGCGCGAAGCGGCTCACATCACCATGGACGAGGTCGGCGGCGCCGTGATCGCGATCGGGCTCGTCCTCTCGGCTGTGTTCGTGCCGACGGCCTTCATCCCGGGGATTTCCGGACAGTTCTACCGGCAGTTCGCGCTCACGATCGCGGCCGCGACGATCATCTCGGCGGCAAACTCGCTGACTCTGTCGCCAGCTCTCTGCGCCCTGCTGCTGCAGCCGCATCGCGAAGCGCACCATCGGCCGAGATTCTTCATTGCCCGGTGGGGTGCTGCCCTCGCGAACGGCTTCAACCGCGCTTTCGACGCGACGGCCCGCGGCTATTCGCGGGTCGTCCAGGCGCTCGTCGGCCGAACGGTCTGGCTGCTTCTGATGCTGGCCGTCTACGGTGCCGTCATCGCCGGGACGATCTTCCTTGCCCGCACGACGCCGACCGGCTTCATCCCGGCCCAGGACAAGGGCTACCTGATCGCCGTGATCCAGCTTCCGGACGGCGCCTCGCTGACCCGGACCGACGCCGTGATGCGGCGGGCGGAGGACATCATCCGCGAGATCCCTGGCATCGCGAACGTCATCGCGATCGCGGGCTTCAACGGCGCCACCTTCACGAACTCGACCAATGGCGGGGTCATGTTCCTGCCATTGAAGCCGTTCGAAGAGCGGAATTCGCCGAACCTGACCGCGGCGGCGCTCGCCGGCCAGGTCATCGGCAAGCTCTCCGTCATCCAGGAAGCCACGATCTTCGCCCTGCCGCCGCCCCCCGTTCAGGGCCTCGGCAATGCCGGCGGTTTCAAGCTGATGCTCCAGGACCGGATCGGGGCGGGCCTCGGTGCGCTCCTCGCCTCCGCCCGCGAGATCATCGGGCAGGCGAACCAGAACCCGAATCTGACGCGCGTCTTCACCACCTTCGGCAACAACACGCCCCAGATCTTCCTCGACATCGATCGCACCAAGGCCCGCATGCTGGACGTGCCGCTGGCCAACATCTTCAACACGCTGCAGGTCAATCTCGGCGGGGCCTATGTGAACGATTTCAACGTCTTCGGGAAGGTCTATCAGGTTCGAATTCAAGCGGACGAGCGCTTTCGCGTCGAGCGGGACAGCATCCTGCGCCTGAAGGTGCGCTCCTCGACCGGGGCTCTGGTGCCCCTCGGCTCGCTCGTCGACATCCGCGACACCGCCGGTTCGGACCTCGTCCAGCGCTACAACATGTACACGGCCGTCCCGATCCAGGGTGACACCGCGCGCGGCATCTCGTCGGGGATCGGCCTCTCCGAAATGGAGAAACTGGCCTCGCGGCTCCCCGATGGGCAGGGATACGAGTGGACCGAACTCGCCTACCAGGAGCGGGCAGTCGGCAACACGGCGATCTTCGTCTTCGCGCTCGGCGTTCTCTTCGTCTTCCTCGTCCTCGCGGCGCAATACGAGAGCTGGTCCTTGCCGCTCGCGATCATCCTGGTCGTGCCGACGGGCGTGCTGGCGGCGCTGGGCGGCGTCGTGCTGCGGGGGCAGGACAACAACATCCTGACCCAGATCGGTCTGGTCGTCCTGATCGGCCTCGCGGCCAAGAACGCGATCCTAATCGTGGAATTCGCCAAGCAGATGGAGGATCGCGACGGCAAGAACCCGGTCGAGGCCGTGGTCGAGGCGGCGCGCCTCCGGCTCCGCCCGATCCTGATGACGGCCTTCGCCTTCATCCTGGGCGTCGTGCCGCTCGTCATCGCGACCGGACCGGGCGCCGAGATGCGCCAGGCGCTCGGCACCGCGGTCTTCTTCGGCATGCTCGGCGCGACGGTGTTCGGCCTCTTCCTGACGCCCGTCTTCTACGTCACGATCCGGGCGCTGACGCTGCGGTTCAGCCGGCCGCGAAAGCAGCCGCCCGCGGCGCCAGCGGCGGGGGCTCCCGAACACGCGATTTGACGTCCGGCGGGCGAGAGGCAAGTCTCGCCCGCCCTCTCCGGAGCCCCTGATGCGTCCCACGAAGTTCGGTATCGGCCAGCCTGCCCGTCGGACGGAGGACCCGCGTCTCGTCACAGGCCAAGGGCGATATACCGACGACATTCTGCCGGAGGGCTGCCGCTACGCCGCCTTGATGCGGAGCCCGCATGCCCATGCCCGGTTCGAGGTCGGGGACCTCGCGCCCGTTCGCGCCATGCCGGGCGTCCGGCTGGTCCTCGTCCATGCGGACGTCTCCGGATACGGCGACCTGCCCTGCGGGGCGCCTGCCAAGCATTCCGACGGTTCGACGATGACGCTGCCAGCCTATCCGCTGCTGGCGGACGGGGTGGTCCGGCATGTCGGGGACGCGGTCGCCTTCGTGGTGGCCGACACCCCGGCGCAGGCGCGCGATGCGGCGGATTCCATTCCGGTGCAATGGGAGCCTGAGCATGCCGTCGTCGGCATCACGGGCGCCGAATCCGGCGCGGCCGGCGCCGTTTGGCCCGAGGTCGCCGACAACGTCGCCTTCGACACGGAACTCGGGGACAGCGCCGCCGCGGCGGCGGCTTTCGCCCGGGCCGACCGGACGGTCTCGCTCGGCCTCGTCAACAATCGCCTCGTCACGAACTACATGGAGGCGCGGGCCTGTATCGGCGAGTACGATCCGGGCTCCCAAGGCTGGACCCTGACGCTCGGAAGCCAGGGCGCGCACGGCATCCGGGACGTGCTTGCCGGCGCCATCCTCAAGGTCGATCCCGAACGGGTTCGGGTCCTCACGCCCGACGTCGGCGGCGGGTTCGGGACCAAGCTCTTCATGTTCCGGGAATACCCGCTCTGCTGCATCGCGGCCGAGCGCACGGGCGCCCCGGTGCGCTGGACGTCGGACCGGAGCGAGCATTTCGTGGCCGACGCCCAGGGCCGCGACAATCTCGTGACGGCAGAACTCGCCCTCGACGCCGAAGGGCGCTTCCTCGGGCTCCGGATCGACCTCAAGGCCGATATGGGCGGATACCTGTCCGCCTACGCGCCCTACATCCCGACCCTCGGGGCCGAGATGGCGCCGGGCGTCTATCACATCCCGGCCGTCCATGTTCGGATCCGGGGTTATTACACCCACACGTTGCCGGTGGATGCCTATCGGGGGGCCGGGCGCCCGGAGGCCGCCTACCTGATCGAGCGGCTGGTGGAATACGCGGCGACCGAGATCGGCATGGACCCGCAGGCGCTCCGCGCGCTGAACTTCATCCAGCCGGGGCAGATGCCCTACCGGACCGCGACCGGGAAGGTCTACGACACGGGCGATTTCGCGGGCACGATGCGGCTCGCGCAGGAGCGCGCGGATTGGGCCGGCTTTCCGGCCCGGCGCGACGAGGCCGCCCGGCGGGGCTGCCATCGCGGCATCGGGCTCGCGACCTATGTCGAAGCCTGCGCCGGGGGAGGGGGCGAACGCGCCCTCGTTCGGCTCGACGCGGATGGCGGCGTCACGGTGCTGATCGGCACGCAATCCTCGGGACAGGGGCACGAGACCGCCTACGCCCAGCTCGTCGGCCAGGAACTCGACCTCCCGCCCGAGCGAATCCGCGTCGTCCAGGGCGACACCTCGGCGATCCGCACCGGCGGCGGCACCGGCGGCTCTCGTTCGATCCCGGTCGGCGGCGCCTCCGTCACGGGCGCCTCGAAGCGGCTCGCCGAGCAGCTGAAGCTTCTCGCCTCGGATGCCCTCGAAGCCGGGATCGCGGATCTCGAGATCGTCGACGGCGCCGTCCGGGTCGTCGGCACCGACAGGTCTGCCTCCTTCAGTGACCTCGCGGCATCCGCGGGCTCCACGCCCGAGAAGCTCGAAGCGGACGACACCTGGACGCCGCCCGAGGCCACCTATCCGAACGGCACGCATGTCTGCGAGGTGGAGTTCGATCCCGACCTCGGCGAGGTCGAGGTGAAGAGCTACGTCGTCGTCGACGATTTCGGGGTCACGTTGAACCCGCTCCTTCTCGCCGGGCAGGTCCACGGCGGCATCGCCCAGGGGATCGGGCAGGCGCTGCACGAGCGGACAGTCTACGATACGTCGGGCCAGCTCGTGACGGCCTCCTTCATGGACTACCGCCTGCCCCGCGCGGCCGATATCCCGGACATCCGGTTCGAGACCCGGAACGTCCCTTCCACCACGAATGCCCTCGGCATGAAGGGCGCCGGCGAGGCGGGCGCGATCGGCTCCTGCCCGGCGGTGATGAATGCCGTGGTGGATGCTCTCCGGCACGGCTACGGCATCCGCCACATCGACATGCCGGCGACCCCCGACGCCATCCGGGCCGCTATCCGGCAGGTGCCGCCGCTTTCCATCGCGGCCGAATAGTCAGGTTGGAATAATTCGAAGCGACACTTCGTCTCGCCTCGGGTAAGATCCCGGTTGCCGCTCAGGCGGCCGCATCCATGGCGAGGCTTTGCATGAACCGACACTTTCGCACGCTCGCGCTTGCCGGCGTCACCACCTGTCTTCTCGCCGGCATCGTCGCGGCGCAGACCGATCCGATCGCCGCCCGCCGCGGCGTCATGAAGGGTGTCGGCGCCGCGACCCGGACCGGTTCGCAGATGGCCAAGGCCGAGATCCCCTTCGACCTCGCCAAGGCGCAGGAGATCCTGAAGATCTACGCGATGGCCGCCGACACGGCCCACACGCAATTTCCCGAAACCTCGAAGACCGGCGGCGAGACGACCGCGAGCCCGAAGATCTGGGAGAGCCAGGCCGAGTTCCGGGCCCGGTTCGACGAATGGGCGGCCGACATCAGAAAGGCGGCGGATGCGACGAAGGACCTGCCGACCTTCCAGGCCTCGTTCGGGACGGTGACGAAGGCCTGCGGCTCCTGCCACAATACCTACCGCATCAAGGCCTGACGGTCCGGTGAGCGCGGAGGCCGCAGGGGCGGCCGGCGGTACGCAGAATGGCGAGGTCCGGAGCGTCCGGGCCTGGGACGGGCCGACGCGCCTGTTCAAATGGTCGCTGGTCCTTCTCGTCCTCAATGCCTGGCTGACCTACCTGCAGGGCGACGCCGGGATGCCGTGGCATATCTTGAACGGCTACGGGATCCTCATCCTGCTCGTCTTCCGGCTGATCTGGGGCTTTGTCGGTTCCTCGACGTCGCGCTTCTCGCATTGGGTCGTCTGGCCCTGGACGGCGCTCTCGCACGGCGCCGGCCTCCTTCGGGGCCGGAGCCGCAAGTTCCTCGGGCACAACCCGCTCGGGTCATGGATGATCATCGCCCTCCTCGCGATCGCGGCCTCGCAGGGGATCGCCGGGCTCTTCACCGTCGACAATAACGGCCTCGTCGGCGGGCCCTTCGCCAATCTCGATTTCGGCGACCCGACCCCGGTCCAACGGGCGTTCTCACGCTGGCACCATCTCGGCTTCTACGTGCTGATGGGCTTCGCCGTCGTGCACGTTCTGGTCAACCTCTGGTACCAGTTCGCCAAATACGACCCGCTGATCACCGGCATGGTGACGGGCCGGAAGCCCGCCCTGGACTATGCCGACGAACCGGAGATGCGCCCCGCCTCGGCGACCTGGCTCCGGGCCGGTCTGTGCTTTCTCGCGGCGGCGGCCATCGTGTTCGGGAGCGTGAGGCTGTTCGGGGGCAAGCTGCCGTTCTGACAGCGCGACGCTCCCCCGTCGGCACTGCGAGAGCGTGCCAGCGCGCGCGGACTCCTGGGTGGTTTCGCTGCGCTCGCAATGACGAACGGATCGCGCCCGCGAAGGACGAAGCGTCTCACTCCATCACGGCGGCCTTCAGGATGACGACCATCGACGCCTCGCCGAGGTCTGGGCCGACGCAGCGCACGATGTGCGGGCGGTCGCAGCGATAGCGGAGGGTCTCGCCGGCGCGAGCGCGCTGGACGGCGCCGCCGATCTCGACCTCGAACGATCCGGTCCGGACGGACAGGCATTCGACCGAGCCGCGCTGATGCGCCTCGGATTCCAGAATGCCGCCCGGCTCCGCGCTGACGTCGTACCATTGCAGCCACTCGACGGTCTTGATCCAGCCCGTGATGGCGAGCCGGACGCGGCCGTCATCCGAGAGGAGGACCGGGGTGTCGCCGCGGCTCGACTTCTCGATGAAGGGCTCGTCGTCGGCGCTCGCCAGCACGCGCTCGATCGAGACGTCGAGCGCCTGGCTCAGCCGCCAGATCGTGGCGAGCGTCGGGTTCGTCTCGTTGCGCTCGATCTGGCTGATGATCGACTTCGCCACGCCGGATTGCTCGGCGAGTTCGGAGAGCGACAGGTTGTAGGCCTTGCGCAGCCGCTGGATCGTCTTGCCGAGTTGGCCGGACAGCACCTGCGCGCCAGCCTCCAGCTCCCGCACCCGTTCACGTCCCTCGACCGCCATTCCGCTCCCTCGTGGCCCAGCGGGACCGACCTCCGGCACGAAACGGCCTCCCGGCGCAAAGATCAAGAAGTCGGGCGGCCCCGGGCCGGGCTACCACCATGCGTGGAAGTGATGCACGGGACCGGACCCAGCGCCGATCTGCAGCCGGTCGGCCGCGACGAGGGAGGCGGTGAGATAGGCCTTGGCCTCCGCGACCGCGGTATCCAGCGTCGCGCCGTGAGCAAGACCGGCCGCGATCGCGGACGAGAGCGTGCAGCCGGTGCCGTGCGTGTTCCGGGTCGCGTGACGCGGCGCCGAGAAGCGCTGAACGCCCGAGGGACGGACGAGAAGATCGACGCTCTCCGGCCCGGTCCCGTGCCCCCCCTTCAAGAGGATGGCGCGGGCGCCGAGCGCCAGGAGCCGACGGCCCTGCTCGACGACTTCGTCCTCGCTCGCCGCCATCCCGGTCTCTCCCAGGAGCGCCGCGGCCTCCGGCAGGTTCGGGGTGACGAGATCGGCGAGCGGCATCAGGCGCCGGCGCAGAACCTCGACGGCATCGTCTGAGATGAGCCGGACCCCGCTGGTCGCGACCATCACCGGGTCGAGGACGACGTTCCGGGCGCCGTGCCGAACGAGCCCGGCCGCGACCGCCTCGATCGTTGTCGGGCGGGACAGCATGCCGATCTTCACCGCGGCGACGTCCAAGTCTCCGAACACGCTGTCGATCTGGGCCGTGACGAAATCCGGCGGCACGTCGTGGACGGCCTGCACGCCGACCGTATTCTGGGCCGTCAGGGCCGTCAGCACGCTGGCGCCATAGATCCCGAGCGCCGAGAAGGTCTTGAGATCGGCCTGGATCCCGGCCCCTCCGCTCGAATCGGATCCCGCGATGGTGAGCGCGACGAGCGTCATTCCGAACTCCCGGATGCGACTTGACGGGTCATACCGATTTCTGCGCTCCGGTCTCGACATGCCGCGCCCGGACGAGGCCGAGACGGCGCTCGCGCCAGATCACGAACAGTCCGGCCCCGGCCACGATGAGGCCGCCGGTCAGCACGTAACGATCGGGCAGCTGGTCGAACAGGAGCCATCCGATCGGGAGCGCCCAGATCATCGTCGTGTAGTCGAAGGGCGCGATCACGGAGGCGTCGGCGAAGCGGAAACTCTGCGTCAGCAGGATCTGCCCGATCCCGCCCAGGATTCCGACCGCGACCAGGATCGCCAAGTCGGCGCCGCCCGGCATGCGCCAGCCGAAGGCGAGGGTCACGAGCCCGAGCGCGGTCGAGATCAGCGTGAAGTAGAGCACGATCGCTCCGGTGCGCTCGGTCTTCGTCAGCCGCCGGACCTGGATCGTGGCCGCGGCCGAACAGCAGGCGGCGAAGAGCGCGGCTGCAGCGCCGATCGCCGTTCCCCCACCGAGGCTGCCGCCCGCCGACAGGCCGGCTCCGAGGCTCGGATAGAGCATGGTCAGGACGCCGACAAAGCCGAGCGCGACCGCGGACCAGCGATAGATCCGCACGACCTCGCCGAGGACGAGCGCGGCGAGCGCCACGGTGATCAGGGGAGAGGCGTAGCCGACGGCGATCGCGTCCGAGAGCGGCAGGTAGGCGAGGGCGAGGAACCCGGCCGCCATGCCGGCCGTCGAGATGAAGCCGCGCAGGATGTGGCCCCGGAGATCGGAGGTCCTGACCGAGGCGATGACGCCGCCTTGCCAGCTCAGCCACAGGCAGAGGGGCACGAGCGCGAAGGCAGAGCGGAAGAAGACGATCTGGCCGGTCGGATAAGCTTCCGCCAACCACTTGATGCCGGCCGACATGAAGGTGAAGGCGAGCGCCGAGAGGGTCTTCAGCGCGATGCCGGCGAGGGGATTCAAAGGGCGGAGCCGGGAGAGGGGAGCGGTTCTCCAGACGCGCGTTCGGCCGCGAGATCAAGGCCCGCCGACGCAGGGCGGACCCGCAGGCCCTCTCCCCGGCGGGGAGAGGGCACAGGGTAAGTGAGAGTGCGACCCCTAGACGGCCGGCGTCCACTGGACGGGAACGAAGCGGAAGCCCGCCCCTTCCTTGGCGATGTGCCCGGTCGCCGGGAAGGGCGCATGGTAGAACACCACCTGCGCCCGCTCGGACGCAGCCATGTCGAGCATCTTGATGCGGGTATCGCGTGCCATGTCCGGGATCTGGTCGAAGACGGCCGACCAGGTCGGGTTCCGGACGAACAGGGCCGGGTGGTTCGCGATGTCGGCGACCAGCATCAGGTTCTTGCCGCCGGACGACAGCATGTGCGCCGTGTGCCCGGGCGTATGCCCATAAGCGGCGACGGAGGTCAGGCCCGGCATGATCTCCTTGCCGGCATCGTAGCGCTTCACGTCTTTGGCGATCGGCCCGAATACGCGGCGCACATTCGCGAAGGCGGGCTTCGCGGCGTCGGGTGCGGCGGCCATCTTGGCATCGTCCATCCAGAAGGCCCATTCCGCCTCCGGCACCATGACCTCGGCATTCGGAAACTGGGCCGTGCCGTCCTTGAGGCGGAGGCCGCTGATATGGTCGGCGTGGAAATGGCTGATGACGACGGCATCCACCTTGGCCGGGTCGAAGCCGGCGGCGCGGAAATTCGCCATCCAGCGGCCCGAAGTCGGCGGCCCGTTATCGCCGAATCCCGTATCGATCAGGATCGTCTTGCCGCCCAGCTTGACGACGGAGGTCGTGAAGGGGATCGGCAGCGCCGTATCCGGCAGGAAGGCGTCCGTCGCCGCCTTCTTCACGTCGGCGAGTTCGGCGTTGCGGACGAATCCGTCGAGCGGCCGGCTGAAAAAGCCCTCGTTGACGGCGGTCACCTCGGCGTCGCCGACCTTGTAGCGATAGAAGCCGGGAGCCTGACCGGCGGCGGCCGTCGCGGCAGCCGGGGCTGGCGTGGGGCTCTGAGCCTGGGCCAATCCGGCCGAGGCTGCAACGGCCGGCCCGGCCGCGATCATGGTGCGTCGTGTGAACATGGACGATCTCCTGGAGGCCGCCGGAGGCGACCTGTCCGCCGGGGCGGCGCGTGGATGACGACGCGACCCTAGACGCTATTCCGGCAGCCCGACACTGCAGCCTTCACGATGAGCGAGCCGAGCCCTTGCGCGCCTGCACGATCCGGGCACGGTGTCCCCACACCTTTCCGCGAGACCCGCCCGCTCATGCTCGTCGTCCATTCCCCGGCTTCGTCGCGACACGATCCCGTCGGTTATTTCCGGCGCGGCCAGGTCGTCGAGCACCCCGAACAGGCCAGCCGCTACGCCATCCTGCTGCGGGCCGCCGAGGCGGCCGGGCATGAGATCGTGGCGACGGGAGACGAAGGGCTCGCGCCGATCCTCGCGGTGCACGATGCGGGCTACCTAGAGCTCCTCTCCACGATCTGGTCCCGGAAAGGCGAGCTTCCCGGAATCGGCGAGGAGATCCTGACCGGCCATTTCGCCCGGCCGCAGATGATGCGCCGCCCCGCCGGGCTCCTGGGCCAGCTCGGCCTCTACATGGCCGACACCTCGACTCCCGTCCGGGCCGGAACCTGGGAGTCTATCCAGGGGAGCGCCCAGGCGGCGATCGGGGCAGCGGACGCGGCCCTGCGGCGCGGCTCGGCCTACGCGCTCTGCCGCCCGCCCGGTCATCACGCCTATGCCGATTCGGCCGGCGGCTTCTGCTTCCTGAACAATACGGCGATCGCGGCTGAGCGGCTGCGCGCGCAGACGGGCGGCCGGGTCGCGATCCTCGACATCGACGTCCATCACGGCAACGGCACGCAGGGCATCTTCTGGCGCCGGCCCGACATCCTGACCGTCTCCGTCCATGCCGATCCGTCCAACTACTTCCCCTTCTACGCCGGCTATGCCGACGAGACCGGAGGCGAGGAAGGCGAGGGCGCGAACCGCAACCTCGTCCTGCCGGAGGGCAGTGGCGACGAGGCTTGGCTCGAGGCCGTGTCGGCCGGGGTCGAGGCTGCGGGCGCGCACCGGCCCGCGGCGCTGGTCGTGGCGCTCGGTTTCGATGCCTCGGCCAATGATCCGATCGGCGCGTTCAAGGTGACCACGGACGGTTTTTCACGGGCCGCCGAGATCATCGCGGCCGCACCCTTCCCGACCCTGCTGGTTCAGGAGGGCGGTTACCTCTGCGAGGCCTTACCCCGGAACCTCGCAGCTTTCCTGTCGGCCTTCGAGGCGGCGAAAGGCTGAAGACGCGACGCCGGCGACGGCGCCCGCTACCAGCCGCGATTTGTCAGCGTGGGCTGCTCGTGCCGACATAGGACAGCGTCTGTGCCGGGGCGGCCTGAGCCGCAGGAGCGGCCGCGTCCTGATTGTCCGCCACGCGCGTTCCCCGGCGACGGCTCCAGCGACGGGCCGGGCGATCCTCGCCCATGACCGTGGTGGCGGCCGCGAGTCCTTGGCGGCGGGCTTCGTAGTAATAGCCGCGCGCGTAGTTGGAGACGGCGCGGTCGTGATTGCCGCCGGCTGTTCGGTAGGCCCCGGCCAGGTATTTCACCGCGTAGGTGATGTTCGTCTCGGCATCGAGCAGGCCGGCCGAATCGCCCTGGTAACCCATGCCGCGCGCCGTCGCCGTCTTGATCTGCATCAGGCCCATGGCACCGCCGCGTCCGACCGCGCGCGGATTGTAGCGGCTCTCGCGGATGACGATTCGATGCACCAGCGATTCGGGCACGCCGTTCAGTTTGGCGTGCTGCCGGATCAAGGCGTCGAGTTGAGGACGGCCCGACGACATCGCGGCCGCTTCGGCAGGCGAGATGGCTGCCGGGGCCGAGAGCCCGCCGAAGAGCGCCCCGAACAGGCTCACGGGCTGGGCAGCAGGCGCGGCGTCCGGCGCCGGGGCGGCCGCGGCGGACGCCGCACCAAGTCCCTCGGGCCTCGAAGGCGGTAGCGTCGGCGCAGCTTTGCTCGGCGGAACTGACGCTCTCCGAAACCGACGGGCGGGAGCAACGGGCTCGGCCTTGGCTTGGCTCGCTTCCGCCGGTGCCGGGACCGGAGGCCTGTCCAGCGCCTGAGCTGACACGGCAAAGCCGGCGACCACGGATCCAACCAGCGCGAAACGAAAAATCATGAAAGGTCCTTGAACGCGGGAAGGACCTTGGTCCCGGCGAAATGGGGCTGGAGAGAGGCGCGCCCTTGTCGCGGCCGGGGATCACGCATCCTGTGTGGCCGAACCGACACGCTCTCGGGTCTCGAACAGCTCGGGCCGACGCAGACGCAGGGTCTGGATCAGCAGCATCGTCTTCGCGTCCGGCAGCCTGCCGTCGTCGGCCATCACGGCGAGATCGGCGAGCGCATGCTCCTCGACCGTGATGTTCTCGCTTTCGCCCGCAAGACCCCCGCCCGCGCCGACCCGATCGGACGCCGCGTAGGCGGCCAGGAAGAGGTGGATCCGTTCGGTCGAGATGCCCGGCATGGTGTTCAGCACGACGACCTTCTCGAGCGGCCCGAGCCGGAGCCCGACCTCCTCTTCGGCCTCCCGCCGCGCGCATTGCTCCGGTTCGTCCCCGTCGAGGAGACCCGCGACGACCTCGAGCACGTCCGGCTCGCCGGCCGCCAGCAGCATCGGTGCACGAAGCTGCCGCGCCATCAGGGCGACCCGGCGTTCCGGATCGTAGGCGAGGACCGCGGCAGCGTCGCCGTGATCCTCGACCTCACGCGTCAGCGTCGAGCCGTCCGGGAGGGCCACGCGGACCTTCAGCATCCGGCCCCAGCCTTGGTAGGCGACGTCGACCTGATCGATTCTCGGGTGAGTCACGGCCTCACTCGACCTTGAAATCCGCGGGCTCCCAATCCGGCTTCGGATAGCGCGGATCCATGTCCTCCAGCGTGCGCCTGACGATGGCCGAGATGGCCGCGTTGCGGGCCCATTTCTTGTCGGACGGGATGACGTACCAGGGCGCCCCCTGGGTCGAGCAGCGCGACAGGATCGTCTCGTACGCCTTCATGTACTCGTCCCAGAGTTTCCGATCAGCAAGATCGCCCGGGTTGAACTTCCAGTGCTTGTCGGGGTCGTCGAGGCGTGCCTGCAATCGCTCCTTCTGCTCGTCCTTGGAAATGTGCAGCATGAACTTCACGATCCGGGTCGAGGACGAGATCAGATCTTCGAAGGCGTTGATCTGGTCGTAGCGATGCTCGATCACGGCCGGAGGTGCGAGCTTTCGAACCTTGCCGATCAGGACGTCCTCGTATTGCGACCGGTTGAAGATGCCGATCGTGCCCCGGGCTGGGCAGGCCTTGTGGATCCGCCAGAGAAAGTCGTGGGACAGGTCTTCGGCGCTCGGCGCCCCGAAAGCCGTCACGAAGACGCCGAGCGGCGCCGTGCTCCCGAAGACGCCCCGGACGGTGCCGTCCTTTCCGCTCGTGTCGATGCCCTGGAGGATGACGAGGAGCGCGCGCTTTCGCTCAGCGAAGAGGCGCTCCTGGAGCGCGTCGATCGCCTCGGAATTCTCCTTCAGCTGTTCCTTCGCGGCCTCCTTGTCTCCGACATGGGAGGTATCCGCGGGATCGTAGGCGCCGAGATCGACCTTGCTGCGCGGCTTGACGATGAAATGCCGCCCGAGATCGCGGGAGCGGCCCCGACCCGGGAGCGTCAACGCCCCGCTCCGGAGCGCACGCCGCGGCGCATCTCGTCCTGTCGCATCGGCATCTGGTCGATCTCCGCGAAAAGCCTCTCGGCCGGGATGGGTGCGGCGGACCGAAGTTTCGCGCCGCCATCCTTCCCGACCAGGATCGCAACGAAGGCATCGGGTGCGACGCCGAACCGCCGCCTGAGACCCTCGGCGGCGGCGTCCCGGCCCACGCCCTCCACGAGCACGAGGTCGCGCTCGCGGGCGCCGCGTGCGGCAGCGGCGTAGAGGCGCGTCTGCTCGGCGAGCCGGGGGTCGCTTGCGGACGGGGCGACGACGACGAGGGCTCGCGAGCTCCAGGCGAGCAGATCGAGCCCGTCCGCTGCCGCGGGGGAGGTCAGGGCGGCGCTCGCGGCCAGGAGAGCGAGAGAGGCGGGTGTCACGGGGCCATGTCTCCTCGATGGCGCTCAACACGGGCGCGTCCGGCATGTTCCAGCGCAGCGCCTTCAGCATGCGCGAGCGCGTCCACGGACGCGACATAGGCCGGAAGGTCGAACTTCTTCAGCGTGTTCTCGCCCATGTAGCGCACCGTGCCGAAAATCGGCCGGCGGAACCAGGGCCGGTCGTGGAGCCCGAACAGCCAGGCGACATTGGTGAAGGAATTCGCGTCGCGGCCATCGACGAAATAGCGGTTGTTGATCGCGAGCGTGGTGGCAAAGGCCTCCTCCGGCGTCTGCGACCATTCCAGGATCTTCTTGCCCCAATACATCCGCAGGCGGTTATGCATGTAGCCCGTCTCGCGCATCTCCCGCATGGCGGCGTTCCAGGCGACGTCATGCGTCTCGCCGGCCTCCAACTGGGTTCGCCCGTAGAGGCGCGGCCGCGGGTCGCCCCGATGCTCGTCCAACGTCTTCCTGGCCCAGTCGGGGACGGCCTCATCGTAGCGGTCGTAGCCGGGGGCGTAGAGGACGTGGTTGAAGGAGAGCTCGCGCCGGACGATCGCTTCTTCGAGATAGGATTTCCGGTCGTCGAACCCGCCTTCGCCGGCGCTCCGCACGGCGAGCGCGACCTCGATCGGCGAGATCTGGCCGAAATGGAAATACGGGCTCAGATGCGAGACGGCTTGCCGCTCGGGCCGGTTTCGCATCTCGGCATAGCCGTCGAAACCGCCGGCCAGGAAGGCCGCGAGCTGTGCCCGGGCGGCCGTGAGCCCGCCGCGGAAGCGCGCGACCGGCCCGACGCCCTGGTCGACCTTGAGCGACGCGACCGTCTTGCGGGGATCCGAAAGGTCGACGTCGGAGGAGAGGTCGAGCCCCGTGGCCTTGTGGTGGAGAGACGGGGAGGGGTGCTCGACGAGGTAGTTGTCGATGAGCCGTTCGATCTTCGGCCGGATCGTCCGGGCCGCGAATTCATGCTTGGTCGAGACGACGTCGAGCGGCACGACGGCGTCGGTTTCGACCCGCACCATCCGGCAGGTCACACGCTCGACTGCTTTCGCGTGCCACTCGCGCTGTGGCCGGAGATATCCGCGGTCGCAGACGAGGATCGCGGCCTGTTCGGAAAGGGTGGTCGAGACCTCGTCCGGCGCGCCCGCCCGAATGACGAAAGCGATGCCGCGCCGCTCCAGCGACGCCGCGACGTCGGCGAGCCCTTCGAGGAGAAAGGCATAATGCCGGGCGTTGGCCTCGGGGTAGGGGAGGCTGCGGGCCCCGGTCAGCCCGAAGGAGACCACCACCGGCAGGCCGAGGCCGTTCGCGAGTTCGACCGCATGGTCGAGGGCGGCATTGCCCTCCGCCCGCATCGCCTGCTGCATCCAATACAGCACGTAGCGGCCGCCCTCGCGGGGCGGCATGTCCTTGAGGATCTTGATTCGGTTCGTTTCGGTCACGCGTGGCTCCAGGCGGCGCGACACAGGCGGGTCGGCGATGCGGCGCGTCAACTCAGGCGGCTGCAACCTCGCGGGAGCGTGATACGGGCCGGCGCGCCGGCTCTGGCCAGAGGGGGCCTGCCGCTCTAGCGTTCCGGCGAACAACGGACCTGCCTTGGCCCATCTCGCCTTCATCGCCCCTCCTTTCCGGGGACATATGGACCCGATGCGGGCGCTCGCCCGGGAATGCCTGCGGCGCGGCCATGCGGCCACCTTCCTGCACATGCCGGACGCCGCGGCCCTCGTCGGCGACGAGCGGATCGGCTTTCGGGCCGTCGGCGCGGCGAGCCATCCCGTCGGCAAGCTCGCCGAAGTCACCCACCGTATGGCGACCGTCGACGGCTTCCTCGGCCTGCCCGGCATCATCCGCGACGTCGCGGCCGCGACCGAGATGCTGTGCCGCGATCTTCCCGCGGCTCTGCGTGAGATCGGCGCCGACATGGTGGTGTGCGACGGGACGGAGGCGGCCGGCTTCCTGGTCGCCGGCCATCTCGGCCTGCCGCTCGTCACCGTGGCGAATGCGCTGCCGCTGAACCGGGAGCCGGGCGTGCCGCCACCCTTCACGGGGTGGCGCTACGACGAGAGCCGCTGGGGTCTCGAACGCAACGGGGGCGGCTATCGCGTGGCCGACCTCCTGATGCGGGCGCATGCGCGGGTCATCTCGGATCACGCCGATCGCTGGAAGCTCGGTCCGCGCCGCACGATCGCGGACTGCCTGTCGCCGCTGGCCCAGGTGAGCCAGACCGTCGCCGGCTTCGATTTCCCCCGCCGCGAGCTGCCGGACGTCTTCCATCACGTCGGGCCTCTCCGCGATCCCGGCCCCTCCCGGTCGGATCCCGGCTTCCGCCTGCCGCCTCGTGACCGCCGGCCGCTCGCTTATGCCTCGCTCGGCACCCTCCAGGGCGGGCGGACGTCGCTGTTCCGCCGCATCGCAGCGGCCGCGGACCGGGCCGGGTTCCGCCTCGTCATCGCCCATGGCGGGCGGATGAGCGAGCGCGACGCAGCCCGGCTGCCCGGGGCGCCCTCGGTCCACGCCTTCGTGCCACAGGCGGCATTGCTGGCCGAGGCCGATGTCGCCATCCTGAATGGCGGACTGAACACGGTGATGGACGCGCTGGCCGCCCGGGTGCCGTGCGTCGTCCTGCCGATCGCCTTCGAACAAGGTGCGATCGCGGCCCGGTTGGAACGGGCCGGGGCAGGGCTGTCCGTCTCGCGCCGGTTCCTCGGGCCGCGCCGCCTCGCGCGCGCCATCCGGACGGTCACGGCGATCCCGAGCTACCGCGGCGCGGCGTCCCGACTCGGGCGCGAGATCGCCGAGGCCGGCGGCGTGGTGCATGCGGCCGATATCCTCGACGCCATCCTCGCGACAGGGCAGTCCGTGACCCGGGAGGCCGCGCTCCGGTTCAAGGCCGCGCGGCTGAACGAGCGCGCCGGCCCCGCGCAATCCGACAAGGCGGCGTGAGCCGAAAGTAACATGGTGTTCAGCCTGAGATGCATTTCATCGGAGTGCCCCGTCCGCAGGCCTCCCCGGGCCCCCTCGTGAGCCGCCCGCGCGCGGCCGTCATCGGAGCCGGGTTCGGCGGTCTCGCGCTCGCGATCCGGCTCCAGGCCGGCGGATACGACGTCACGCTCCTCGAGAAGCGCGACAAGCCCGGCGGGCGCGCCTATGTCTACGAGGACCAGGGCTTCGTGTTCGATGCCGGCCCCACCGTCATCACGGACCCGTCCGCTCTCGAGGAGCTGTGGCAGCTGGCGGGGCGGCGGATCTCCGACCATGTCGAGCTCCTGCCGGTGAGCCCGTTCTACCGGCTCGAATGGGAGAGCGGTTACGGCTTCGACTACGTCAATGACCAGGACGAGCTGGAGCGGCAGATCGCGGCCAAGAGCCCGCCCGACGTGGAGGGCTACCGACAGTTCCTGCGCTACTCGAACGAGGTCTTCGAGGAGGGCTACCTCAAGCTCGGCACGGTCCCCTTCCTGAACTTCCGCGACATGGTCCGGGCCGGGCCGGCCCTCGCCAGGCTGCAGGCCTGGCGCAGCGTCTATTCCATCGTGTCGCGCTTCATCCGCGACGAGGAGTTGCGGCAGGCGTTTTCGTTTCACACGCTGCTCGTCGGCGGCAATCCGTTCAACACGTCCTCGATCTACGCGCTGATCCATGCGCTGGAGCGGCGCTGGGGCGTCTGGTTTCCGCGCGGCGGCACCGGTGCGCTGGTGCGCGGCATGGTGCAGCTCTTCGAGGAGATCGGCGGCACCGTGCGGGTCAATAGCGAGGTGGACCGGATCGAGGTGGCGGCGGGCCGGGCCAAGCGCGTGACCTGCCGCGACGGCTGGTCGGAGGAATTCGACGCCGTCGCGTCGAATGCCGACGTGGTCCATACCTACGGCCATCTCCTCCGCGACGAGGCCCGCGGTCGCGCGGAGGCGAAGCGCCTGACGAAGAAGCGCTTCTCGATGTCGCTCTTCGTGATCTATTTCGGCCTGCGGCGGCACCGGCCGGAGCTTCAGCACCACACCGTGCTGTTCGGTCCGCGCTACCGTCCTCTCATCGACGAGATCTTCCGGCGCGAGACCCTGGCCGACGACTTCTCGCTCTACCTGCACTCGCCCTGCGCGACCGACCCGTCGCTCGCCCCGGAGGGCGCCGGCTCCTTCTACGTGCTGGCCCCGGTGCCGCATCTCGGCACGGCCCCGATCGACTGGGATACGGAGGCGCCGCGCTACCGGGACCGCATCCTCGACTATCTGGAAAAGCGCTGCATTCCGGGGCTCCGGGAGGATCTCGTCACGGTCCGGACCTTCTCACCGACGGATTTCCGCGACACGCTGAACGCGCATGTCGGCTCAGCCTTCTCGCTCGAGCCGATCCTGACCCAATCGGCCTGGTTCCGACCGCATAACCGGGATGGCGAGATCCCGAACCTCTACATCGTGGGGGCCGGGACTCATCCGGGCGCGGGCGTGCCGGGCGTGATCGGCTCGGCCAAGGCGACCGCCGGGCTGATGCTGGCGGATGCCGGGCTCGCGCCGTGAGCACGCTGGCGACGGTGGCGGCGGCCTCCGAGTCGATCCGCACGGGATCGAAAAGCTTCGCGGCGGCATCGCGGCTGTTCGACCCGCGCATGCGGGAGAGCGCCGTGATGCTCTACGCCTGGTGCCGCCATTGCGACGACGTCATCGACGACCAGCAGCTCGGGTTCCGCCATGCGGGGCAGGGCGCTGACAAGGCCTCGGTGAGGCTCGACCGGCTCGAGGCGGCGACGCGGGCCGCGCTCGCGGGCAAGCCGACGGACGAGCCTGCCTTCGCGGCCCTGCAGGAGGTCGTTCGCCGCCACGCGATCCCCGAATGGCAGCCGCTTCAGCATCTTGCCGGGTTCCGGATGGACGTCGAGGGCCGGCGCTACGAGACGCTCGCCGACATGCTCGACTATGCCTACCACGTCGCCGGGATCGTCGGCGTGATGATGGCCGAGATCATGGGGGTGCGCGAGCCGGCCATTCTCGATCGGGCCTCGGACCTCGGCATCGCCTTCCAGCTGACCAACATCGCGCGCGACATCGTCGACGATGCGGGGGCTGGCCGGGTCTATCTGCCTTCGGCTTGGCTCGCCGAGGCAGGCATTCCGCCAGGGGACGTGGCGGACCCGCGCAACCGGGAAGCGCTCGCCGGGCTGGCGTCGCGCCTCGTCGCGGAGGCCGAGCCCTATTACGCCTCCGCCGCTGTCGGGATCAGGCATCTGCCACCCCGTGCGGCCTGGGCCGTCGGTGCCGCGAGCCGCATCTACCGTGCGATCGGGACCGAGATCACCCGACTCGGTCCCCGCGCCTGGGACCGGCGGGTCTCCACGTCCGGGCTGGCGAAGCTCGGCCACGTCGCGGCCGCCGGCCCGGCCGTGCTCGGCCGGTTCAGCCGGGATGAGCAAACCTCGCGCGCCCGGCTCTACCGGCGCCCTCGCCAGGCCTGAAGCCGCTCGCTTGGGTGACGACGCGGCCGGACTGTTTCGATCCGGCTACGCGTAGGCCACCCAGCCGCGCCAGGTGAAAGCGGCATAGAACAGGCTGACATCCGAGAAGCCCGCTTCGCGGAGGAGCGCCTCGTCCGTCTCGGGGCTGAGCAGGTTGAGACGAGCGTCGACGGCAGAGCGTGCATTCCGGGCCAGGTCCGGATCGACGCCCGAGGCTGCCGCAAAGGCTGCGTAGCGGTCGAGCCAAAGCCCGCGCTCCCCGCCGCCTTGTGGAAAGCTGGCATGGGCGGCCACGAAGGGCGCGCCCGGCTTGAGACGGCGTCGGATCTCGGCCTCCGTGCGCAGCCGCTCTTCCGCTGGCAGAAAATGCAGGGTCAGCAGACAGGTGGCGGCATCGAAGGGACCATCGGGAGCATCGTCGACATAGCCGCGGTGAAGACGCACCCGAGACGCCAGGGGGCCGAGCGTCCGCTGTGCCTGGATCAGCATCTCGGCCGCAGGGTCGACGCCGTCGAATGTCCAGCCCGGATGGGCCTCGGCAAAAGCCTTGAGCTCCAGGCCACCGCCAGCCCCGACCACGAGAATACGAGCATCCTGTGCGGCCCGCTCCGCCAACAGGATGGTGGTCATGCGATGCAGATCGGCAAAGCCGGGCACGAAACGTGGCGGGTTTTCGGCGTAGCGCGCAGCAGCCTGCGGGTCGGAGAATGGGTCGAGAAGCTCGCTCATAGGGCTCCAATGTCTGCTGGTTCGATCGACGCATTCGACTTCGCGGAGGGCAGAGACTGTGCAGGCCTCGCGGTCGGCCCACGCATCGTCATGCCTGAGAGGGATGCGCGTTGCTGGTCTCAGGAGAGCCGGACGTGAAGCATCTACGCTCGTACCGACGGCGCGAGAGGAAGCTCATGCCTGAGAGCGGCTCCCGACATCGGCGCCCTCACCCGCGACGCTCGGCCGTGACCGGACCGAGGGAAGCCGCCACCATGGAACGTTCGGGTGTTCGTGGTGCTCGTGGTGGTAGCCGAAATGAAAGCAGCTGAGGAGCGAGGCGAGCCAGGAATATTCGTTCGACCGCGCCCGGTGCGTGTCCCCGAACGGCTCGTCCTCGTGCCGGTGAGGCAGGTAGGTGCCGAAATAGAAGAGCTGCGCCGAGGACAGGATCGCCGGCACGCCCCAGAACACGGCCATGTTCACGGGCGAGGCCCCGAGTACGACCACATAGGCCAGGATCAGGCCTGAGAGGATCGCGAATTCCCGCCAGCTGAAATAGCGCCGGAAGAAGGCCACGTACCAGCGCCAGAATCCGCGCGGCTCGTCGGCGTGGAAGTCCGGGTCGTCTTCCGTTCCCGAATGCCGATGATGGGCGAAATGCTTCGTGATCAGCCGGTCGAAGGAGAATCCAGCGTAGAGGGCGAGGCACAGCCGCCCGACGGCCCGGTTCAGGCGCGGCCGGAACGGCGCCAGCGAGCCGTGCATCGCGTCGTGCGCGATGATGAACAGGCCGACATTCAGCCAGCATTGCAGCGCGACGAGGAAGGGTGCCACGAGCCAGCCTTCCGCCGTCCAGCGGTGCAAGAAGACGCCGTAGAGATGCGTGGCGAGCCAAGCCAGGATGACGAGGGCCGCCAGCGAAAGGCCGATCGCCATCTGGCTAAGTGAGCCCCCGCCCCGGACGGGCATCGACGCGATCCGGCTCATCCCTGGACCTCGCGTCCGGTGTCGGGCCGCGCGCCGCGGCCGTGGCGAAGCCTCTCTCGCAGCCGGCGCACGGGCGGAGCGTAGAGGAAACCGAAGGACACGCAGCCTTCACGCCCCTCGACGGCATGATGCAGGCGGTGCGCCTGAACGAGGCGCTTCAGATACGGGTTCTTGGGCACGTGGCGGAAGGGCCAGCGCTGGTGCACGAGGCCGTCATGGACCACGAAATAGAGGAGGCCGTAGACGCTCATCCCGACCGCGACCCAATAGAGCCAGCCGAAGGTTTGAGAGGCGTAGAGGAAGAGCGCGAAGGCGAAGGCGCCGAACACGACCGCGTAGAGATCGTTCTTCTCGAACACGCCCTCGTGCGGTTCGTGATGGGAGCGATGCCAGCCCCAGCCCGGCCCGTGCATCAGGTATTTATGGGTGAGCAGGGCCACGCCCTCCATGGCCACGACGGTCCCGACTACGACCACGATGTTGACGAGAACCGACATGGCCACTCCGTTCCTGCCACGAGGTGGTGATCGGAACCCGGGATGTCACGCCCTGGCGACGGTCGCCGACGCCGCGCGCGGCCGGTCGAACCCACCCGCGAAGATTCCGGCGACGAAGGATGCGAGGTCACCGTCCGGGTTGAGCCCGTCCAGCGCCCGCTCGAGGTGGGTCCTCAATCGCTCACCGGCTTCGGCCCTGCCGAGGAGGCCGACGAGGGTCGTTCGGCCGGCATCCTCCGCCGGAGCGTCGAGGGATGCCTCGCCGTCCTCGAGGTCGTCCAGGATCTGGAACGCCTGGCCGAGATGGGCCCCGAAGCCGCGCAGCGCCTCGCCGCCATGTCCCGATGCCGGCTGGGTCGCCTCCGCCATCTCGACGGCGGCGACGAAGAGGGCGGCGGTCTTGCGCTGGTTCGCCTGGCTGACATGGTCCACGGGCCGGGTTCGGGTCGGAATGCGGAGATCGGCATATTGCCCGCCGGCGAGACCCTCGGTTCCGATCGCCATGGCCAGGATCGCGCTGACCCGGGCCCGGGCCGCGCTGTCCAGCGCCGCAGAGGTCGCGACCGTACCGAAGGCAGAGGCCAGGAGCGAGACCGATGCCAGGATCGCGACATCCTGGCCGAAGCGGATGTGGGTCGAGGGCCGGCCTCGCCGGGTGGCGGCATCGTCCATGGACGGCAGATCGTCGAGGACGAGCGAGGCCGCGTGCACCATCTCGAGGGCGCAAGCCGCATCGAGCGCCGACAGATCGTGTCGGCCGAGCTCGTCGCAGGCGAGGAGGACGAGGAGAGGCCGGATCCGCTTCCCCGGCGCCAGCAGCGCGTAGCGGACCGCCTCGCTGAGGGCGTTGCCGCGGTGTTCGGGCGGGGCGAGGTCGTGCAGGCGGCGCTCGACGGCGCTGCGAAGCTGGGAGAGTCGCGAACGCGCCCGGGGGGCTCCGGCCGGCGCTTCCAGGACGGCCGCGTTCGCCATCATCGGAGGCTGGGCCTGGAGATATCTGTCATGCCGTCAGGGTGACGCCCCGGCCCGGCTCCTGGCAAGGCTTCCCGCAGAATCGTGAACGATGCGACTGACCGGCTGTCAGGCGACCCGCCGGTTCATCTCGTCCGAACCGCTGCCGCGATGGCGGAGCTCGGAGATCATGCCGACGATCTGCTGAGGCTGGTAGGGGGTCCGGATCGAGGGCGCGCCCTTGACCTTGCCGGCCTCCGGAATCCGGAACGGCATGCGCGAGGTGTAGATCACGTCCATGCGGGGATTGACAACGCGGGCGGCCTTCGCGACCGCGAGGCCCGAAACCTCCCCGCCGATATCGGCGTCCACGACCAGGATGTCGATGCGGCGGTCGCCGGAGAGGGCCGCCATGGCCTCGGCTCCGTCCTTCGCCAGCAGCGGCTCATAGCCATACATGTTGAGGCCATTCGCCGTGATCTGGCGCGTCAGGCCATCGCTTGCGACGAGAAGAACAGTCAGTGTCCTGGCCACGGCATCACCTCAATGTCTTGACGTCTTACGAAGATCGCTCGATCGGTGACCTCGCCTGTTCCGGCTGGTAAACGATGCGTTGACTTGACCCGTCAAACGCTAACGGAGCGTTAAAAATCTCTGCATCCTTGGGGTGGCGCGCGAGGACGTGTTCAACCGGACACAGAAGCGGACGCGAGATGCGTGCCGGACCGGGTCGGCCAGCCGCCGTGGAAGCGCGAGGTCCGTCCGGGCAGCCCGACGATCCTCGCCGAAGCCCTCGCGTCGGCCTGCACCGAACCGTCGGCCAAGCTTCGGCGTTGTCGGGATGCTCAACCAAGGGAGAGCTCGAATGAGAACGATGTTGCTCGCATTCGCCGCCGCCGCCGCGATCGGGGCTGCGACCGGCGCCGCCGAAGCCCGGCCGCTCCGGACCGTCGTCTACGCCGCGCCACTTCCGGCCGGCCTCTCGGCCGACGAGATCCTGGACTACCGCATGGAGCAGCTGGAGCGCCGCCAGGAGATGGAGCGTGAACGGCTCCAGTTTAGCCAGCGTGTCCAACGCCGCGCCCTCGACGCCGACGAGGATTGATCCAGCCTCGCGTCCCAGCATACGACGCGACGCTTCTCCGCCCCGGCTTCGATCCGGGGCGGACCTTCTTCGGCCGACGGAAACGGCCTCGGTTTCGGGCCCCGTAAGCACCCCGGAGCCGGCCCTTCTGTGTCCTTTCCAGGCGTCATCCGTCGTGGGCGCGTGCCTCGCTTTCGGCGAAGTTGCGATCCAGGTGTCGCCTGGACGACCGAGCGCCGACGATGCACGGACGACCCTTGCGCCTTCCCGCCATCCTGCTCGCCCTCGCCCTGTCTCTGCCGGCCTCGGCCGACGACCGCAGCGCATGCGGCGACACGACGGGCCCGGCGGCGATCGCCGCCTGCGACCGGGCGATCGCCTCGGAACGGTTTTCCGGCATCGATCTCGCCAAGCTGCACACGAATCGCGGCGTCGAGCGCAAGCGCGCCGGTGATCTGGATGGCGCCCTAGCCGACTACACGGACGCCATCCGGCTCAACCCGACCGACCCCTTCGCCTTTAACAACCGCGCCAATACGCGGCGGGACAAGGGCGATCTCACGGGCGCGATCGCGGATTACGCCGAGGCCCTGCGGGTCCATCCGGGCTATACCGGCGGCTACGTCAACCGCGGCCTGCTTCACGAGCGCTCGAGCGCCTGGGCGCTCGCCCGCGCCGATTACACCGAGGCGATCATGCGACCGCCGAAATACGCCAACGGTCGCGGCGGCCAGGAGATGGCGCGGCAGAGGCTCGCCGCGATCGCCGGCCGTTGAGCTGAACACGGCGGCGGGTAGGTCTCGAGGTCGGATCGATCGGGAGAGGGTTCGCGTTCGGTATCGAAACCGCTCCTCGGGCGTTGGCTTCGCATAACGGGACGGCGCGCCGCCGCCCGTTCGGTCCGTCGATCCTCGACAGATGACCCCTTCGGAGAATTCGCATGCAGCTTGCCAAAGGCGCGACGGTCGCCGTCGCCGACGGAGAGAAGTTCAACCTGTTCCGCAACACGGGCGACGAGGCCAATCCGAAGCTGACCGCGCTCGCCAGCCCGGATGTCGACAACGACAACAAGAGCTCGGGGACACGCCACCACAGCAGCTCCGCCAATCCGGACGGCGGCCAGATGGAGGAGGACAGCTTTGCGGCCGGAACCGCCGCCGTGCTGAACCGCCAGGTGCTGGCCGGCAAGATCAAGGATCTCGTGATCATCGCCGCCCCCCGGACCCTCGGCGAGCTGCGCAAGCACTACCACGCCAAGCTGTCGGACGTGCTCGCCGGCGAGATCGCCAAGGACCTCACGGGCCATTCCGTGAAGGACATCGAGAAGACGATCGCGGCTGCGTAGGCAGCGTCCACGCGGCCAGGCGGGGCGGGGATGGCGCAGGCTGATCGCCGCCCTGCCGAAGGGGCAAAGCCGACCTCTGTCCCGGCGCCCCATCCGTCACACGGATGATATGCCCGGCGACGACAAGGCGGCGGTCTTCCGGAGCCGAAACCATGCTCACCCGCCGCACCACCCTCCAGGCTTCCCTCGCGGGCGCGCTCGCGGCGTCGACCGGCGCCTTGCCCGTTGCCGCGCAGGACGGGCCCTTCCGCTTCGGCATCATCGCCGATCCGCAATATGCGCCGGTTCCGCCGAACCTCGCCACCAAGCGCTATTACGCCAACAGCCTCTGGAAGATGCAGGAGGCGATCGCGGACCTGAACGGGCACGATCTCCGCTTCGTCGCCACGCTCGGCGACATCATCGACCGGCATTGGGAAAGTTTTGGCCACATCCTGCCGCTCTACGACACGCTGAAACACCCAAAGCTCTTCCTGCTCGGCAACCACGATTACGAGGTCGGGCGTGAGTTCCTGCGATCCGTCGTCCGCACCGTCGGCATGCCGAACACCTATTACGACGTGCCGGTCGGCGGCTGGCGCTTCGTCGTCATCGACGGCAACGACGTCACCACCTTCGCGCCGCCCGTCGGCGACCCGCGCCGCGAGCTCGCGGCCGAGCGCCTCGCCGCCCTGAAGGCGGCAGGCGCGCCGAACGCGCAGAGCTGGAACGGCTCGCTCGGCGATGCCCAATATGCGTGGCTGACGGAGACGCTCGAGAGGGCGAGGGCGGCCCGCGAGAACGTCATCGTGCTGAGCCACTACCCGGTCTATCCGGCCAACATCCACAACCTGTGGGACTCTCCCAAGCTGGTCGACCTCCTGACGAGCTACGACAATTTCGTGGCCTTCTTCTGCGGCCACAACCACGCCGGCAATTACGGCGAGATCGGCGGGCGACACTTCCTCAACTTCAGGGGCATGGTCGATACGCCGACCACCACCGCCTATTCGGTCGTCGAGATCCACCCGGACCGGATCGAGATCCTGGGCCGCGGCCGCGAGGAGAACCGGACGCTCACCATCCGGGCGCGGGCGTAGGGTTTTTTCTGCGGGCTTGCTCGCGGGGTGGAGCTTCGAGGCGGGCTGCTGCGCAGCCCGCCTCGAGCATGACGCCGGTCATGGGTGAGGGGCCGGAGGGCGGGCATGGTTCGGCCCGATAGCATCATGCTGGAGAGGCTGGGTTGCGCCAGCCGAAGTCCAGCTTATATTCCTAGTATGCCTCATCGAGTTCCCCCGCTGCCGCCCGGCTACGTGCCTCCGGCGCGAGCGCATTTTCGCCGCGGCAAGAATTGGCGGCGCTACGTCCCGGATGTCGTCGAGCGCGTGCGAGAACTGATCGAGGGCACGACCTGGCCGGAGGCCGCAATCGCCGAGCGGGTCGGAATCGCGGTCGCGACCGTCCACGGCTGGAAGGTGCGGCGGGGCTGGCGGCAGCCGCCCGATGCCTCGGTCTCGACCCGCAAGGTCGGGATCGAGCGCGCCGGATTCACCCGGCGCTGGCGCGAGGCGCTGCGAGACCTCGAAGCGCTCGCCTTCGCCGAGGCGGCGCGACTGGCTGACGAGGAGCCGGTCGACCAAGCCGCTCTCTCGCGCGCGGTCGCAATCATCGTCGCCGCGCAACGCGCCGCCCGCCCACCGCGGCAATGGTCGAATGCTCCCGGACGGCGCCCCGCTCCCGGAGACACCCACGCTCCTCATCCTGAGGTGCCGAGCGAAGCTCGGCCTCGAAGGACGCACCCGTCAGCCGCGGGGGTCGAGCGCCGCCTGCTTCGGCCACGTCAGTACGAGGAGGGTTGATGATGACCTGGGGCGAGGGGCTGGTCCGGTTCTCCGTCCGTCCGATCGGCGGGCAGGGGCAGCCCTACGGCGACGACGTGGTGGCGCAGGCCCGCGAGCTGGTCGAGACCACGCGGCTCACCCAGAAGCAGATCGGCGCCCGGATCGGTGTCTCGCACATGACCGTGTGCCGCTGGGCGCGGGCCGGCGGCTGGATGCGGCCGCGCGGGATCGGCCAGCCGCCGGACGCGCGCAGCGACAGCTTTCGGGCCATGCAGCGCTTCGAGACCCGCACGCGACCCTGGCGCCTCCTGCGGCGCGCGGAAGTCCTCCTCGCCACTCTGCCGGCCCGCGACGGCCGCGACCTCGGCAGGCTGGAGCAGGCGCTGCTCTGGCTGGAAGAGGCCGGAGCGATGCACGCGGAAGGGCCGGGGCCGAAGCGGATCGCCCGCAACCCGACGCCCGTTCCACCCGGCTCTTCATCCTGAGGTGCCGGGCGAAGCTCGGCCTCGAAGGACGCAGACGGCCTCCGCCAGGACCCCTCTCCCGGGTGGGAGAGGGCGGACTCGGGCGGCAGCCCGAGCCGGGTGAGGGCAGGACGTCGCGGATGTGCTTCCAGGGTCCGACCCTCACCCCGGCGCCTCCGGCGCTCGACCCTCTCCCACTCGGGAGAGGGTGTGCCCGGCTGGTGTGCGCCGCGAGCAATCTCAGGTTTGTCGTACCCGTTCATTGCCCATTGCGGGCAACGGGAAGCGGATCGGCCGGCTCGTTTCGCGGACCCAACGCGCTGATGACGTCGACCCACTCACTGCGCCATCCTGAGGAGCGAGCCTCCGGCTCGCGTCTTGAAGGACGTACACGGTAGGGCGTGCTTCGAGACGGGATCGCTTCGCGGCCCTTCTCAGCAGGACGCCGGTGGTGGATCGAGGTGAAGCAGGCCTCGGCGGAGACGGTTGACGGCGTCATGCTGAGGAGCGGGCCGGAGGCCCGCGTCTCGAAGCACGCACGCCATGCCATCCTGGGCCTACCTGCTCCGCTGCGCCGACGGATCGTACTATGCCGGCTGCACCACCGATCTCGACACGCGAATCGGCGAGCATCAGGCCGGCGAGCGTCCCGGCTATACGGCCACGCGGCGTCCGGTCGAGCTGGTTCGGGCGGAGGAGTTCCAGGACGTCGGCGACGCGATCGCGGCCGAGCGGCGCATCAAGGGCTGGTCGCGTGTGAAGAAGGAGGCGCTGATCGCGGGGGATTGGGCGCGGATCAGCCGGCTTGGGTCGCGGGCCCGTTGCGCTGACGAGGGTGATCCACCCACCGCGTCATCCTGAGGAGCGAGCCTCCGCCTCGCGTCTCGAAGGACGCACAATGGTGGTGAGTGCTTCGAGACGGACCGCTTCGCGGCCCTCCTCAGCATGACGCCGGTGGTGGAAGTTCGGTCGGACCCGGTGGGCTTCGACTCCGGCCCAGACACGACTCCACCCAACGGCGTCATGCTGAGGGGCCGGCCAAAGGCCCGCGACTCGAAGCACGCACGCCGGCTGAGCCTATCTTTGTAGAGCGCTGCGGAAACGTGGTCCGTGCTTCGAGACGCGCCCGCCGGCTCCGCCGCCAAGCGCTCCTCAGCATGACGCCTGCGGTGATGCCAGACGGCCGTTGCGATCCACCGGGCGAGAGGCAGCGTCTGGAAGCAAGCAGAACGAGCAGCTCTGATCGATCTTGCTAGGCAGGGCCGGCGCCAGCGGCCCGCCCCTCTGCGTGCGGATTGTCTGCCTCTATTTGCTGTATTTGTGTGTCCGAATCCATTCCGCCAGAAACTTTCTGACCGAAGTCGCTTCCCATGTTTCTCAAAGGGCGAAGACCGTCCGGAAGCACAAAACTGCCGCTCGATTCGAAGCTTATAAGCCAAACGCCGGTAGATATGAGGGTAATCACGCCAAGCGCCGTCGCAGCAACGATTTTCGCCATCGACAGGATCGACCAAATACCCGTCGCGTATACGTCATAGCCGATCAGAGCAACAACCGCAGCCGCCGTAGCGAGGCCGGCTGGCGCAAGAATAACCCTGCCGAAATTGCCGTTCCTCGCAAATGTCAGTTCCGTGGGGCGAGGGCCGCCCTTTATGCCTTTGATGGAGCCGACAAGAAGGGGGTAGGGTTCATGGCCGCGTCTATCGGCTCGGTCGTATGTTAGATCCAGTACAATTCCGTCATCATTGTCTAAAAAATCAAAATCGATAATCGCGTAGTGGTGATCTGCGCTGAGCGTAACCGAGGCACTAATGGATGGACGACTCTGCTGAGATAATGATGCCGTCAGTATGATCGCACGTTCGGAACCATATCTGAGCGGGTCACTTGCGGAGATATCCGAGTTGTTTATCGTTTCAGTGCCGAAATTCCAAATGTAGGCTGACTCCGATATCGGCTCGAATACGTCTTGCCCGTCAAACGTGATTCTGAATCGCTCTGTCCTCTCATAAGAGTACGACAGAAAACGGCGCTTCGTGCTCGCGTAGCACAGGCCGCGAACGGGCTGTGCCTTCCGAAAGTATATAAATGTAAACAGCCACCCGAAGAAGATGCCGACTAGGGTTAGCGCGATTGCTAGATTCTGATCGGTAGTCAAGTAGGTCATCGCTTTCGGTTTTCAGAAAACGTCTGGATATCTAACTACACCCCGTCGTCGACCCACACGTGTCGCACTTCAAACACGTCCCATTCCGGACCAGCGTGAAGTTCTGGCACTCGGGGCACGACTCTCCCTCGTAGCCCTTCATCCGCGCCTCGCTCCGCCGGTCGGCGGCCGTGGCCTGGGCGGCTGAGGCGCGGGAGGCCGGCGGGGCCTCGGCCACAGTGAGCAAGCCGAGTTGGCCCGTGCTCGGGTCGACCGGCGCCTCGGGTTCGGCCTTGAGCGCGGTCGCGCCCAGGGTGGCGTAGCCGCCGGTGCTCGTGCCGCGGCCGCCGTCGAGGACGGTGAAGCGGTCGGTCTTGCCGCGGACGAAGCCGGACGAGACCGGGGAGGGGGCGGCCATCGGCGCGGTCTCGCGCGATCCGTCCCCCGAGCCGCCGCCGGCGATCGAATCGGCGCGGCCCTCGCTTTCGCCCGAGCCGAGCACGTCGTGGCCGATCTCCTCAGGGTTCACATGGGCGAGGTCGGTGCGGCCGAGATAGGAGACGGCGAGTTCGCGGAAGACGTAGTCGAGGATCGAGGTCGCGTTCTTGATGCGCTCGTTGCCGGAGACGAAACCCGCGGGTTCGAAGCGCGTGAAGGTGAAGGCCTCGACATATTCCTCGAGCGGCACGCCGTATTGCAGGCCGAGCGAGATCGCGATGGCGAAATTGTTCATCATCGCCCGGAAGGCCGCGCCCTCCTTGTGCATGTCGATGAAGATCTCGCCGAGGCGCCCGTCGCGGTATTCGCCGGTGTGGATGTAGACCTTGTGGCCGCCGACCACCGCCTTCTGGATGTAGCCGGTGCGGCGGTCCGGCATGCGCTCGCGCTTGCGTACCTCGATCTCGACCCGCTCCACCCGCTCGATCACCCGCTCGACGATGCGCTCGGCGATCTGGGCCGTGCGGGCGGCGG
>NZ_CAXTAZ010000048.1:0-37774 GCF_964242715.1 uncultured Enterovirga sp. | reverse complement strand
TTCACCTGCGTGATCTTGGCATTCATGATGGGCGATTGCCGGTCGATCTTGCCGACGCCGGCGGCGTGGCGGGTGACGACGCGGCCGTCCTCGACCGTCTCGACGAGGGCCGCCGGAATGTTCACGATGACGAAGCGGCGGCCGAGATCGCCCGAATAGGACCGGAGCCGGACCGCGTTCAGCTCGAGCTGACGCATCCGGGTCTCGGCCGGGATGTTCATGGCCGCGACGGTCGCCGAGTTCAGCGTGCCGACGGTCGAGAGCCCGTTCCGCGACTGGAACCGGCGCACGCCCGCCTCGACATAGGAATCGTAGGTGGCCGAGGAGCCGGCGCTCGGATCGAGGTCGCCCTCGACGATGAGCCGCTGGCGGAGCGCCAGCACGGCCGGGCTCTTGGTGCCGACCTTCATGCCGCCCGGCGCCTGCAGGTTCTGCCAGCCGCCGCGCAAAACGATGTCGCGATAGCGCTCGACCATCTCCTCGGTCGAGGCGAGAGCCTCGCGGGAGAGGATCGGGGTGTTCGACCGGGGCACGCGAACGCGGGCGGCGCCGTCGTAATTCTGCGCCCATTCCGCTTGGTCGGCCTGGGCGCCGGGCCCGAAGGCCGTCGCGGACACGGCCGCGGCCGCAGAGGTCGAGAGGAAGGCGCGTCGGGACAGGATCATCAGATCGCGAAGCTCGGTGTCTGAGGAAGGTGCAAGGCCGCAGCGGATGCAACGCAGTCGAGGACGATCACTGCGGCCACGCCGTTAACGTACCGTTATCAGTCGGGCCGTTTTGTGGCACCGCCCTTTCGCGCATGCCCTGCGCGTCTTACCAGCATGGCTCCGGGCGCCCTGGCGCGCCCTCGCGGCAAAGAGGTGGCGGGTGCGGCAAATCTCATGCGACGTGGCGATCATCGGCGCCGGGACGGCGGGACTCGCGGCCCGGGCGGCGGCGGATGGCGACGGCGCCCGGACCGTCCTGATCGATGCGGGGCCGGGCGGCACCACCTGCGCGCGCGTCGGCTGCATGCCCTCGAAGCTCGTGATCGCGGCCGCCGCGGCCATGAAGGATACGGAGAGGCTCGGGCTGTTCGGGCTCCGGCTCGAGGGCCGCGTCGCGGTGGACGGGCCGGCCGTGATGGACCGGGTCCGGCGCGAGCGCGACCGCTTCGTCGGCTCGGTCCTCGAGAACGTCGCCGATATCCCGGCCGAGCAGCGGATCGCCGGCCGGGCCCGTTTCACCGGCCCGACCTCGCTCCGCATCGACGATCACACCGAGATCGAGGCCCGGGCGATCGTGATCGCAACGGGATCGAAGAGCGCCGTGCCGAAGGTGCTGTCCGGGCTCGGTGAGATCGTTCTCACGAACGAGACGGTGTTCGAACTGCCGGAGCCGCCGCCTTCGCTCGCCGTGATCGGCGCCGGGCCGCTCGGGATCGAGCTCGCGCAGGCCTTCGCCCGCCTGGGCACCCGGGTCACGGTCTTCGACAAAGCCGATCGGATCGCCGGCCTCGCCGATCCGGCGGCGGCCGGCATCGTCCGCGACCTCCTGTCAGTCGAGATCGAGCTCCGTCTCGGGGTCGAGATCGAGGCCGAGCCTGCCGCGGAGGGCGGGGCGAAGCTGCGCTGGCGCGGCGCGGCCGGCGCGGCCGGCGCGACCGGCGAGGCCGTCTTCGCCCGCGTCCTCGCCGCGGCCGGCCGGCCGCCGAACCTGTCCGGCCTCAACCTCGACCGGGCCGGGCTCGCGCTCGACCCGCACGGCACGCCCGTCTTCGACCGTGCGACGATGCGGTGCGGGGCGAGCGCCGTCTTCCTCGCCGGCGATGCCGGCCACGACCGGCCCGTCCTGCACGAGGCCGCCGCGGAAGGCCGCATCGCGGGCCTGAACGCCGCCCGCTTCCCCCGGGTCGAGCCCATGCCGAGGCAGGTGCCGCTCTCGATCGTCTACACGGACCCGGAGATCGCGGTGGTCGGGCGTCCCTGGTCGGAGGAGGAGGACTTTGCCGTCGGCGACGCGGATCTCGGCCAGTCGGGCCGCGCCCGCGTCATGGGCCGCAATGCCGGGGTGATCCGGGTCTACGCGTGCCGGGACGGAGGACGGATCGAGGGCGGCACGATCGTGGGACCCGAGGCCGAGCATCTCGGCCACCTCCTCGCCTGGACGGTACAATGCGGGATGACCGTGGACGCGGTGCTCGCGCTGCCCTTCTACCACCCGACCCTGGAGGAATCCTTCCGGGGCGCGATCCGGAAGCTCTGCGGGGAGACGAGGTCGCGTCCGCCGGCGAGGCCGGGCGATCTGGAATTCGGGCCGGGGGTGTGAAGGCACGGAAGGGCCAACCTCCTCACGCCGAAATCTTCGTGTGGATCGTCCTCGGCGTCATTCCTGGGCTCGCCGAGCGAGGACCCGGAACTTACGGCTCGCACGCGATGTGGATCGCTTCTCGTCTCCTGCCCTTCCGTGGGTTCCGGGTTCCGCTTCGCGGCCCCGGAATGACGGAGCGCCTGCCAGCCAGGTCAGATGGCCTCAGAGCCGATACCGGATCTGGTCGGTCCAGAAGCGCTCGAGGCGGACGAGGGACTGGTTCAGGCGGGCGAAATCATCGTCCGAGATGCCGCCGATCGGCTCGATCGTCTGGGCGTGCTTGTCGTAGAGCTTCGAGACGATCTCGTGCACGGCATTGCCCTTCTCGGTCAGGCTGATCCGGACCGAGCGGCGGTCGACGCGGGAGCGGGCGTGGTGGAGATAGCCCATCTCGACGAGCTTCTTGACGTTGTAGGAGACGTTCGAGCCGAGATAATAGCCCCGGGTGCGAAGCTCGCTCGCGGTCAGCTCCTTGTCGCCGATATTGTAGAGAAGAAGCGCCTGGACGCTGTTGACGTCGTCCCGGCCGCGCCGCTCGAACTCGTCCTTGATGACGTCGAGGAGGCGCCGATGAAGCCGCTCCACGAGATGGAGCGCCTCGAGATATTTGGGCTTCGCTGCCAACTCGCCGACCGTCTCGGCCGGGGGGAGGATCTTCTTCGCCAGGGAGCTCATGTTCTGCCTCACCGCATGGACCCGGGTGACCCGGTTTTGCTTGTAGGGAGAACCTAAGTTACGCGAATGAAGACCACTTTAAACAAGAGGATGAATCCAGGCTTTACCCCTTGGCGTAAACAATTGCTAAAATGCAGATTGATTTACCTTGCGAAAGCCTTGCTGCCGCCGGCAAGGTGTTGTCACTCCTCCACTGCCGCGAGCCACGATAGAACCAGATAAACCATGATGCAGCTGATGAACAGCGCGATGACCAGGGCAGAGTTCGACACGAAACGGGGGAAGAACACGGCCAGGATGAGATGGCTCATGACCGCCAGGAACCAGAGAACGCCGCCCCAATTCGAGGTGAGCCACAGACCGATCGCGGCCACGAGGTCGATCACCGCGAAGTAGATGATCGCGGCCTGAAAGCCCGAGGTCGCGCCCTCGAACGGCGTCGTGGCGGCGGCGAGGCCGATGATGATGCCCCAGGCCAGCAGCCCCTTCACGAGCCAGACGAGGCCGAGCACCCGCATGAACCAGACGAGCGCCGTGTTCCAGCGCACGGTATCGCTCGGGCCGGTCTCGCGGAGAACGTCGTCCGAGGGAGGCGCGCCGGCGCCCCGAGGGCCGGCCGGCGTGCGGCGCCCGATCACGGCGAGACCTCGAGGTCGTCGCGGCCGAGCGGCGCGACATGCGCCTCCACGAAGGCGGGATCGATCCCGGCCAGCGTCTCGGGATTCCAGCGCGGCCGGCCGTCCTTGTCGATGATCGCGGCCCGGACGCCCTCGTAGAAATCATGGCCGCGGGCGACCCGCGACACGATCCGGAATTCGGTGACCATGGCCTCCTCGAAGGTCATCTCCCGCCCTCGCCGGACCTGCGCGAAGGCGAGGGAGAGGCTGGACGGCGCCTTGGTCCGGATCGTGGCGGCGCAGTCGCGGGCGAAATCGGAGCCCGCCGCCGCCGCCTCGTCCAGCGCCGCGAGCACCGCCGGCACGGACTCGGCCGAGAAGCGGCGCTGGATCGTGCCGCGTTCCGATGACAGGGGGCCCTCGGCCGCCGGCCGGGACGCCTGCGCCAGCGCCGTGTCGACCGGCTCGCCCGAGACCAGGGCCGCCTCCAGCGCCTCGAAATCGCCGGACGGGACCAGATGAGTCGCGAGGCCGATCGCGGCGGCGTCGTCGGCTCCGACCCGGGCGCCGGTCAACGCCAGATACATGCCGGTCTCGTCCGGCAGGCGCGGGAGGGCGTAGGTCGCCCCGACATCCGGCACGAAGCCGATCCCGACCTCCGGCATGGCGAGGCTGTAGCGGTCTCCCGCGACTCGGTGGCTGCCATGCAGCGACACGCCAACGCCGCCGCCCATCACGAGCCCGTCGATCAGCGCGACATAGGGTTTCGGATAGCGCTTGATGCGGATGTTCAAGCGATACTCCGTCCGCCAGAAGGCGAAAGCCTCCTCAACCCGCCCTCCCCGGCCGGCCTCGTAGAGGGCCCGGACGTCGCCGCCGGCGCAGAAGGCCCGGTCGCCGGCACCCTTGACGATGATGCGGGTGACGGCGGGATCGCTCTCCCATCGGTCCAATGCCTCGGCCAGGCGATCGACCATGCCCTGCGTCAGCGCGTTCAGCGCCCGCGGCCGGTTCAGCGTCACGATGCCGGCCGCGCCACGCCGTTCGGAGATGATCTCAGGCTCGTCCATTCGGGCTCCCGGGGAGGCCGGGCTTAGACCGCGTCTCCCCGGGAGCGTCAATCGTGACGAGAGGGCCTCGGTGGAAAGGGAGGACAACGGCGATGAGCACACGCCGCCTCTCCCTCCCCGGAGGGAGGGCCGAGTCGAAGCGCAGCTTCGAGCCGGGGTGGGGTCACGGGGCCGGGTGTCCCCACCCCGGTTCGGCTTTGCCGAATCGGCCCTCCCCTTCGGGGAGGGATAGGCGGCACGGCTTCATCCGAGCGGCTGCGAAGATCGTACGGCCGCACGAGCCATGTCGTCCCTGCGCATCTCCGGCCAGCGACGCTGATGGCGGTTCCTTGGACCATTTCGAATGTGTTAGCGTCGAACCCTCTCCCGCCCCCCGGAGCGCTCGATGTCCGCCAGGCTCGCCCCCTTCCCTCGTCCCGCCGCCCGCGAGATCGCCCGCGAGGCCGTCGAGACGACGTCGGCGCTGATGCTGCGGACGCGGCCGCGCCGCAACCGGAAGAGCGAATGGGCGCGGCGCCTCGTGCGCGAGAACGTGGTCACGGCCGACGACCTGATCTGGCCGCTCTTCCTCATCGACGGCGAACGCCGCCGCGACCCGATCGCGGCCATGCCGGGCGTCGAGCGGATCTCGATCGACGAGGCCGTGCGGGCCGCCGAGCGCGCGGCCTCGCTCTCGATCCCGGCGATCGGGCTCTTTCCCTACACCGAGCTGAGCCTGCGCGACCCGCGCGGCTCCGAGGCGCTGAACGCGCAGAACCTCGTCTGCAAGGCGGTGCGGGCCGTGAAGGCGGCCGTGCCCGAGATCGGCATCATCACCGACGTCGCCCTCGACCCGTATACGAACCACGGCCATGACGGGCTGCTGCACGAGGATGGCCGCATCCTGAACGACGAGACGGTCGCGGTCCTGGTCGAGCAGGCGCTGATCCAGGCCGCCGCCGGGGCCGACATCATCGCGCCTTCCGACATGATGGACGGGCGGGTCGCGGCGATCCGGGAGGGGCTCGACCGGGCGGGCTTCCTCGACGTGCAGATCATGGCCTACGCGGCGAAATACGCCTCCGCCTTCTACGGCCCTTTCCGGGACGCGCTCGGCACCAAGCTCATCGGCGACAAGCGCACCTACCAGATGGATTCGGCGAACTCGGCCGAGGCGCTTCGCGAGGTCGCGCTCGACCTCGAAGAGGGCGCCGACATGGTGATGGTGAAGCCCGGCCTGCCCTATCTCGACGTGATCCGCCGGGTGAAGGACACCTTCGAGGTCCCCACCTTCGCCTACCAGGTGTCCGGCGAATACGCGATGATCCAGGCCGCCGCCCAGAACGGCTGGATCGACGGCGACCGCGCCATGATGGAGAGCCTGGTCGCCTTCAAGCGCGCCGGGGCCGACGGCGTGCTGACCTATTACGCGCCGCTGGTGGCGGAGCGGTTGAAGGCCGGATAGCCTCGTCTCCAGCATCCCGCACCGTGGTTCGCCTGCTACCGTCGCGTATTCGGCCAAATCGCCGTGATCGCCGGAATCTTAGCTAGTTCGCGCAATTGTGGTCCGGTCGCATCCACAACGAACGTTCCGGAACTGGCCAGGAACGTTTCCGGCGTCCGCCCAATAATCCTCTCGATCTCTCCGCCAACCCGATGCACCACGCGCTCGGCATCGGCCGGCTTGTCATCGGCTGCCGGTCCGATCCTGAACGCGGGCGTCCCAAAACCCATGCCAAGCCGGGGCGACAGCACCTCAAGCGAAGGACCGGGAACGTCGATCTCGAGAATGACGGTATGCGGTCCTGCCATCGTGCCAGAGGCTGCCTCGTCTCGCAGTTGCTCGGACCGGATCTTCCCAAGTTCGGTGGCAACTCCGTCATTGTGGCTGGGCATGGACATCTCCGGGTCAGGCTGCCTCCTGATATAAGGTGGCAGACGGCGACTTGCGCGGGTCGAGTGTCGCAGCTCTCAATACCCTTTCTCCTGAGCGAAGCCGATCGTTCTGAGTATATCGATCCGTCCAAAGCCGAAACGGTGATTTTGGCCCGACTCTCCCAACTCCTCGGCCGAGCCGGTGAGGAGATCCTGGATGACGAAGGCACGTTGAGCCGCAGGAACCGTCTGCAGTCTCGTCGCGCTCAGAAGCAGCGCGATCGCCCCGGCGACATGCGGCGTAGCCATCGAGGTACCATTGAAGTGCTCCCACTTACCGCCGGGAACGGACGAGTAGATCGCGACCCCCGGAGCCGACACGTCCGGCTTGGAATACACGAGGGGAAGCATACTCTCCGGAAATAGCTGGGAGCGACGAATGATCTGGGTCCGTCCGCCGCTGAATCCAGCCGCCCGGTCTGACGGATCCGTCGCCCCGACGGCGAATGCCAGGAAGTCACTTCCAGGCGTCCCACTCGTCTGGCTGCCTTCGTTGCCGATTGCCGCTATCACTGGGATACCCACCTGCAGAGCCGAAAGGATCGCCTTCGTGTAGGTCGGGGGAACGTCGGGCCCGAGCACGAAGCCGCCGAGGGACATGCTGATGGCGTCGACGCCTTTGTTAACGGCCCAATCGATGCCGGCGAGGATCTGAGCGTCGGTTCCGCCGAGCGCCCCGTTCAGCACAAGCGCTGCGGCGATCTCTGCCTCGGGCGCCACACCGATCCAGCGACCGCTGGCATTTCCACCGAGTATCGTGCCGGCGCAATGCGTACCATGCCGATCGCTGTCATGCGGCCTCGAGCCCGCGACCTCCCTGCCCTTGTCGTCGAACTCCGCCCAATCCGTAATCTTTCCATTAAGATCCGGGTGGCTGGCGTCGACGCCTGTGTCGAGAAGGCCTATCTTTACGCCTCTGCCCCGGGCGCCAAGGGCACCCCAGGCGGCCAGGGCTCCGATCCGCCTCACGCCCCAACTGCTGATTTTGCTGTCCTCAACGGCGCCGGGCAGGCTTTTGGGGACGGCGACCGGAGGAACGAACATGCGGCGGTTCGGGAGGATATCTTCGATATCCGGGACTGCCGCCCCAAGGCTTGACAGATCGGAATCCCTGACCTGGATCACGGCGCTGGTCGACGTCCAGAAACCGGTCGGCTCCGTGGGCTCCGGTCGTCGTCGGGCCGGTATGGCGGCGATTGCCGCCACGGACTGGCGCACAAGATCGGAGGCCAGCAGAGGTGCGAGTGCGCTGAAGTTCGTTCTTCGGAGCACCTCGATTCCGAGGTCGAGCGCCGCCGGAGCCGTCGCGGCGATCTGAGCTGCGAGGCTGCGTTTGTCGTTGTTGAGTTCACGCTTGTCCGCGGCACGCGAGCGGGCGCTCTTCGTGGATGGCAGGCCTGATTCAAGCGCTCCTCTGCTGACCGGCAGGAGGTCTCTCGCCGACACGGACAATCCGCGAACGCGAAGTGCTTCAGCTAGGGTCGACAGAAGTGTCGAGTCATCCAGAGTCGGGGACTTCATTCTGACGATCACGTCGTGCACATCGCTGTTGCTCGTGTCTCTTATGTACTCGATCTGCCTTGCTAGGTGCTTATCCGTTGTTTCCCTGCCGACATGTGGTGCGGCTGCTGGCATGTCTTCCCCCGTCTTCGTCCGACTGGTCGGCCCAATTTGCGAACGTCATAGGATTGATCATGTCGAACCAACTTGCAAGCATCAGTTGTAAGCTCGTCGCTTCAGCCCTTCGATCATCCTGCACTGTTTGTCAGCTCACGAAGGCAGGTGCCGACCTGTCCAAAAGTGTCGACAGAGATCGGCCGTTCGGTCAGAACGCCTCATGACCGTTATAGTCGTCTCAGCCGCGCCCTCCGCGACCGTGATGCTGGTGCGTGACCGCCCGGCCTTCGAGGTGCTGATGGTGCAGCGGCATCACGAGATCGATTTCGCCTCGGGTGCCCTCGTTTTCCCGGGCGGCAAGGGGGAGGGGGGGGAGGGCGGCCCGGCCGGGGAACCCCATTGTTTCGGCTGGGACGAAGTCCCGCCCGACGAGCGCGCGCTGCGGGTCTGTGCCATCCGTGAGGCCTTCGAGGAATCCGGCATCCTGATCGCCCGGCATGCCGGCGACGCCGCTTGGGAGATCGGCACGCGAGCGGCGCTCGAGCGAGAGGCGCTCGCCCGGGGGGAGCTGAGCTTCCTCGGCCTCGTGGCCGGGCTCGCGGTAAAACTCGATCTCGGCGCGATGGCGCTCTTCGCCCATTGGATCACGCCGGCCTCGATGCGGAAGCGCTTCGACACCCGCTTCTTCCTGATGACTGCGCCCGAGGATCAGATCGCCGCCTGCGACGGCTGCGAGACCGTGGATGCGGAATGGGTCACGCCGGACGAGGCCTTGCGTCTGCGCGAGAGCGGCGAGCGCATCATCCTGTTTCCCACGCGACTGAACCTCGAATTGCTGGCGCGGAGCGCGAGTGTTGCGGATGCTTTCGCGAGCCTGAAGGCGCGCCCGGTCGTCACGATCGAGCCTTTGGTCGAGCAAATCGAGGGCGGTATGCTGCTCACGATCCCGCCGGATGCCGGCTACGGCGTGGTCGAGCCGCAGAGGCTCTAGCCTGCCCCCCGTTCTCCGCTTCCTCGTCGCGCCGGCCCTCGCCGCCGCCGCGGGCTGCGCTATCCTCGTCGATGCCGACCAGGCCCGAATCTGCCGCGTCGCTCTCCCGGCGATCGAGCCGGCCGGGACGCGCATCGCCCTCCGCCGGGTGCGAGCCGCTGAGGCCGGGCTGCGGATCGACTACGACGCCATTCCGACCGATGGCGGGACGCTCGCACGCCACGCGACCTGCCGCTTCGGACCGGCGAAGGACCTCGTCGGGATCACGACCGATCGGGGCGAGGTCGAGGGCAGCCGCATCTTCCTCCTGAAGCGCTATTACGTCGACACGCCGGAGGGGATCGCGGCCGATCCGGGCGAGCCGCCGCCCGGCGCGAACGTGCCGGAGGTCCCGGCCTGGCTCGCCCACCTCCTCCAGCACCTTCTGCTCGGCCTGCCGGCGGCCGCCATCTACGGCCTCCTCGCGGCGGCGTATGGGCTCCTGTTCGGGCTCGTCGGGCGCATTCACCTCGCCTTCGGCGAGATCGCGGCGATCGGTGCGGCGGCGATCGGACTCGTGGCGGCGGCGATCGCGGCGGGTGGTCCGGGGCTGCTCGTACCGGGCCTCCTGGCCGGGCTCTTGGTCGCGCTCGCGGCCTCGGCCCTCCACAACTTCGTCGCCGGCCACGCCGCCTTCGTGCTCGTCCCGGCCGGCCGGGCGCAGGCGAGCCTGATCGCGACGCTCGGTCTCTCGCTCGCACTGTCCGAATATCTGCGTCTCGTCGGCGGCACCACGCCCGACTGGATCCCGCCCTTCGGGGCGGAGCCGATCGCCCTCGCCCGGGCCGGGACCTTCCTGGTCACGGTCACGCCCGCGACCCTCCTCACCGGAGGGGTCGGGGCGGGCGCCGCCCTGGCGCTCGTCCTCTACCTCCGGCGCTCCCGGTTCGGGCGCATGTGGCGGGCCGGCGCGGACGATATGCTCGCGGCCGCGCTCTGCGGCATCGATGGACGCCGCCTCGTCGTCGCGACTCTTCTCCTGTCGGGAGCCCTCGCCGGCCTCGCTGGGGCGCTCGTGGCGATCCGCTTCGGCGCGCTCGGCTTTGCCGGCGGCTTCCCGCTCGGCCTGAAGGCGCTCGCGGCCGCGATCCTCGGCGGGATCGGCTCCGTCCCGGGCGCGCTTCTCGGCGGGATCGCGATCGGGGCCTTCGAAACGCTGTGGTCGGCATACCTCCCGATCGCCTGGCGCGACCTCGCCCTCTATGCGGTCCTGATCGCAGCCATCATTCTGCGGTCGGAGGGCGCCACGGGCGCCTCCCTGCGAAAACCCTGAGGAGACGCCCCTTGCCGCATGCCATCACGGTCGAGGATGTCAGGGCGGCGGCCTCCGTGATCGCCGGCCGGGTGCTCGAGACGCCGACCATGCCGGCGCCGGGGCTGTCCGACCTCACCGGCGCCACCGTTTTCGTGAAGCACGAGAACATGCAGGCGACGGGCTCCTTCAAGGAGCGGGGCGCGCTCGTGAAGCTGGACAGCCTCACGCCCGAGGAGCGCCGGCGCGGCGTGGTCGCGATGTCGGCCGGCAACCATGCCCAGGCGGTGGCCTATCATGCCCGCCGCCTCGGCATCCCGGCCACGATCGTGATGCCGGTCGGGACGCCGCTCGTGAAGGCGGAGAATACCCGTTCGCACGGCGCCGAGGTGCTTCTCGACGGCGAGACCCTGGCCGATTCCGCCGAGCATGTGGCACGGCTCGTCCGGGAGCGCGGCCTCGTTCTCGTCCATCCCTATGACGACGCGCGCGTCATGGCCGGACAGGGCACGATCGCCCTGGAGATGCTGGCGGCGATCCCGGATCTCGACGATCTGGTCGTGCCGATCGGCGGTGGCGGGCTCATTTCCGGGATGGCCGTCGCGGCCCGTGCGGTCCGGCCCGGAATCCGGATCGTCGGGGTCGAGGCCGCGCTCTTCCCGTCCTTCTGCAACGCGATCCGGGGCGAGGATTCGCCGATCGGCGGGCAGACCCTCGCCGAAGGCATCGCCGTGAAGACCGTCGGGCGGCTGACGCTGCCGATCGTGCGCGATCTCGTGGAGCCGATCGTCCTCGTCGACGAGACCCTGATCGAGCGGGCCGTCGCCGCCTTTGCGACGCTGTCGCGGACCATGGCCGAGGGGGCGGGCGCGGCCGGCCTCGCCGCCATGCTGGCCCGGCCCGATCTCTTCGCCGGACGACGGGTCGGCCTCGTCCTGTGCGGCGGCAATATCGACGCCCGGCTTCTCGCCTCCGTGATGGTGCGGGAATTGGAACGCGACGACCGCATCGCCTCCTTCCGGATCACGACCGGCGACCGGCCGGGGCTTCTGGGATCCCTCGCCACCCGGCTCGGCCAGCTCGGCGCCAATATTCTCGAGGTGTCGCACGGACGCCTGTTCCTGGACGTCCCGGCGAAAGGGGTCACCGTCGATGTGACGATCGAGACACGAAACAGTCGGCACACGTCCGACGTTCTTACCGCTCTGGCCGAGGACGGGCTCAATCCCCGCCGCATCGGTCCGAGCGGTCTGTCCGAGACCGCCTATTGAGGTCACGATGCAATACGACGCGCCATATGCCAGCACCTACGCGCGAAGCACCCTGATCGGGCCACGCACCGAAGGCGTGCTCGGGCGGCGGGTGCTCGCCTATGTCGTCGACCTGTTCGTGATCACGCTGCTGGCCGCCCTGTTCGGAACGCTGCTGGCGGTCGCGAGCGTCGTCACCTTCGGGCTCACGCTGCCGCTCTTCGCCATCCTGTGGCCGGCGACCGCGATCCTCTACAGCGCCGTCAGTGTCGGCGGATCCGGTACGGCCACCTTCGGCATGCGGATCATGGGCCTCAGCGCGCTCGACGCCTCGACCGGCGGCCGGGTCGGGTTTCTGGTCGCGGGCGTCCACGCGCTCCTGTTCTATGTCGGGATCGGCACGCTGCTGCTGCTCATCCTCGACGTCGTGATCGGCTTCGCGCGCAGCGACCGGCGGCTCGGCCACGATCTCCTGGCCGGGATCATCGTCGTCCTGCGCTGACGGATCGCGGCCGCCCGGCTTGTCGCGCGGCCCGGCTCATGCATCGTGAGGGCGAGAGTCGAAGCCGTGACGAGCCACCCCCGCGACGCACCGCAATTCTACCTGACCGCACCCTCGCCCTGTCCCTATCTCGAGGGCCGCGAGGAGCGGAAGGTGTTCACCCATATCGTCGGCCGCCGCGCCCGCGAGATCAACGAGGTGCTGACGCAGGGCGGCTTCCGACGCTCGCAGACGATCGCCTACCGGCCGGCCTGCGAATCGTGCCGGGCCTGCATTTCGGTCCGCGTCCTCGCCGACGAGTTCGTGCCGTCCGGCAACATGCGGCGGGTGACCAGACTGAACCGTGATCTCGTCGGAACGACGATCCCGAACCAGCCCACCTCCGAGCAATACGGCCTGTTCCGCCGCTATCTCGCGGCCCGCCACCACGAGGGTGGCATGGTCGACATGACGGTGCTCGACTACGCCATGATGGTGGAGGACAGCCACGTCGAGACCCGCATCGTCGAATATCGCCGGCGCGGACCCGACACCGCCATCCACGGCCGCGGCCAGGGCCCGCTCGTCGCGCTCTGCCTGACCGACGAACTCTCGGACGGGCTGTCGATGGTCTATTCCTTCTTCGACCCCGAGCTCGCCGCCCGCAGCCTCGGGAGCTACCTCATCCTCGACCACATCGCCCGCGCCCGCGCCAAGGGCCTGCCCTTCCTGTATCTCGGCTATTGGGTCGAGGGCTCCCGCAAGATGGACTACAAGGCCCGCTACCGGCCGCAGCAGCGGCTGCTGTCGACGGGCTGGGCGAGGATGGAGTGAGGCGGGCTGGCCGCTCGTGGGAGCCCCGGCCGTCTTTGCGAGCGAAGCGAAGCAACCCAGAGCCGGCGCGCTTCCCCCTGGGTTGCTTCGCTTCGCTCGCAATGACGGATTAAGCTAGGCTCTCGTATAGATCGAGCCAACGTGGGTTGGTTTCCTCGATAAGGGCCAGCTTCTTCTTCCTCGACCCGCCCTTGATCTGCTTCTCCCGGGCGATCGCTTCAAGCATCGTCAGGTAGGACTCGTACCAGACGAGCAGCTTGCAGCCGTAGCGGGCCGTGAACCCGGGAACGAACCCTTCGCGATGCTGGAACACGCGGCGTGACAAGTCCGCGGTCACGCCCGTGTAGAGCGTGCCGTTCCGGGCGCTCGCCATGATGTAGACAGCCGGTGCCCGCACCTTACCTCGTCATTGCGTGCACAGCGAAGCAACCCAAGGGGAAGCGCGCGAGCTCTGGGTTGCTTCGCTGTGCTCGCAATGACGGACCCTCACCCCCCGTAGAGATACCGCGGCAGCCACAGCGTGAGCCCGGGCCAGATATACATGAACACCATGCAGACGATGACGATCAGCATGTAGGGCATCATGCCGGCGAAGATCTGGTTCAGGGTCACGTGTTTCGGCGCGACGCCCTTGAGGTAGAAGGCTGACATCGCGACCGGCGGCGACAGGAAGGCCGCCTGCAGGTTCACGAAGACGAGGACGCCCCACAGGATCGGGTCGATGCCGAAATGCTTCAGCATCGGCAGGAAGATCGGCACGAAGATGATGATGATCTCCGTCCATTCGAGCGGCCAGCCGAGGACGAAGATGATGGCCTGGGACAGGAGCATGAACTGGAGCGGCGTCAGGTCGAGCCCCAGCACCCAGCGCTCCAGCAGCGCCTGGCCGCCGAGGATCGCGAAGACGGCCGAGAAGAGGGCCGAGCCGACGAAGAGCCAGCACACCATCGAGGTGGTCTTGGCCGTCAGGAACACGGCCTCCTTGATGCGCTTCCAGTCGAGCGTGCGGGCGTGGAACGCCAGAAGGAAGGCGCCGGCTGCGCCGACGGCCGCGGATTCGGTCGCGGTCGTGATGCCGAACAGGATCACGGCCAGGACCACGACGGTCAGGATGCCGAGCGGCATCGTGGAGACCGTCAGGAGCTTGATCACCTGCAGCCGCTCCGGCCGCATCCGGGCGTAGTAGCGCAGCATGACGACGGCCATCGCCACCGCGATGATCGAGAACCAGAGATAGAAGGCTTCGGGCGGCCCCGCATCGGCCGGGGTGGGCGCCGGCCCGCCGCCCCCGCCCCCGAGCTGCTCGAGACCCTCGGGCGGGGCCTCCTCGGCCTTCTTCTGCTGGTGGATGACGACGTACCACCAGGCCGCCCAGAGCGTGCCGGACACGAGGGCGAGCGGCACGAGGGAATAGGCGAAATTCCGCACGAGGTCGCCATAGGTCAGGCGGCCGGTCTCGCCTTCGATCGCCATCGCCTTGCGGGGCGACGCGAGGCCTTTCACGAGGCCGACGAAGATGTTGTCCGAATAGGCGTGCTGGAGGCGACGCATCCAGTCCGGCACCGGAACCCGGGTCTGCTCCTCGGAAAGTCTGGGCGCGATCCTCGGATTGATGAGCGCCCAGCCGACCACGTAGATCAGGTAGAGCAGCGCCAGGAAGAAGCCCGGAAACATGGCGGCTGCGTAGAGCTTCACGACCGACTGGCCCGCGACCGCGGCGTAGACGATGATCATCACCGACGGCGGGATCAGGATGCCCAACGTGCCGCCGGCCGTGATGACGCCGGAGGCGAGCTTCACGTCGTAGCCGGCCTTCAGCATCGGGTTGAAGGCGATCACGCCCATCAGCACGACGACCGCGCCGACCAGGCCGCTCGCGATGCCCCAGAAGGTGCAGACGATCAGGGTCGCGACCGCGAGCGACGCCGGGACGTTCCGGAACGCGAGCTGGATCGAATAGAACATCTTGTCGACGAGCGCGCCGCGCTCCATCACGTAGCCCATCAGCACGAAGAGCGGGATGGAGATCAGGACGTCGTTGGTCATCGCGCCGTAGGTGCGCTGGACCATGAGGTCGAAGACCTTGTTGTCGTACCAATGCTCGGCCGGGTTGAAGAAGGCGATGTAGCCGAAGAACATCCCGAGCCCCATCAGCGTGAAGGCTGTCGGGAAGCCCATCATGATCACGACGACGATGAGGGAGAGCATCAGGAGCCCGAGTGCCGGATCGCTCATGACTGCAACTCCGACCCCATGCCGCGCTGGCGGGCGATCTCGTCGATCCTCGAGGCTCCCTCGATCGCGCGCTTCTTCGATTCGTCGTCCACATACTCGCTATGGGCGAGCTGCTCCTCGATCACGTCCGTCTCGGAGACGTCCTTGAGGCGGCTCGGCCATTCACCCGTCTTGAGGCAGACGACGGCCCGCACGATCTCGGCGAAGCCCTGGAAGAGGACGAGCGCGCCCGCGATCGGGATCACGGTCTTGAAGTGATAGACCGGCGGCCCGTCGGCCGTGACGTTCGAATGCTCGTTGATGCGCCAGGAATCCGCGGCGTAATCCGCACCGGCATAGACCAGGGCCGCGATGCCCGGAATGAAGAAGACGAGGTAGAGGACGAGGTCGAGCGAGGCCTGCGTGCGCGGCCGCATCGACGAGTACAGGAAGTCGCCCCGCACATGCGCGTTCTGCGCCAGGGTATAGGCCCCGCACAGCATGAACAGCGAGCCGTAGAGCATGTTCGACGCGTCGAAGATCCAGGCCGTCGGCATGTTCAGGATGTAGCGCTTGAACACCTCGGCGCAGACGAGGAGCATCAGCCCGATGATCAGCCAGGCCGCAGCCTTGCCGACGAACGTGCTGACACCATCGACGAAATGCAGGACGCGCTGGACGCTCATGCGGGGCAGCCGGTCTGGAGAGGAGATCACGGGCAAGCAAAGCGCCGCCGGGCAGAGGCCCGGCGGCGCTGGTCACGTCGAGAACGGATCAGATCTTCTTGGCGGCGGCGTTCCGGCCGAAATAATGATCGTAGGCCATGCGCCGGCTCACCACCGTGTCCTGCTCCCATTGCGTGGTGCGCTGGGCGTAGGCGATCTGCGAGTCGAGGATCTTCTTGAAGAGCGGGTTCTCGCCTGCCTTCTTCTTGACGACGTCGTCGTAGACCTCGAGCTGCCGCTTCAGGATGGCATCCGGCGTCTTGTAGAACTTGACGCCGTCCTTCGATTGCAGCTCGGCGTAGTCCTTCGAGTAGCGGTCGATGGCCTTCACGGACATGTCCTGGCCGGCCGCGTCGACCGCGTAGGAGATGATGGCTCTCATCTTCTCCGGAAGCGCGTCGTACTTGCCCTTGTTGAACATGATCTCGAACTGCTCGGCATTCTGGTGATAGCTCTGCAGCATGCAGACCTTCGACACGTCGGCGAAACCGAGCACCCGGTCGGAGGAGGCATTGTTGAACTCGGCCGCGTCCAGCAGCCCGCGGTCCATGGCGGAGACGATCTCGCCGCCGGGCAGCGCGTTCACGGCCGCACCCATGCCCTGGAACACGTCGATCGAGATGCCGACGGTCCGGAACTTGATGCCCTGCAGGTCCTCGACCTTGGTGATCGGCTTCTTGAACCAGCCGAGCGGCTGGGTCGGCATCGGTCCGTAGGGGAAGGACACGACATTCGCGCCGATCGAGGCGTAGAGCTCGGCCAGCAATTCCTTGCCGCCGCCGTAACGATGCCAAGCGAGCAGCATGTTGGCGTCCATGCCGAAGCCCGGCCCGGAGCCCCAGAGCGCGAGCGCCGTTTGCTTGCCGTAATGGTAGGCGAGCACGCCATGGCCGCCGTCGAGCGTGCCCTTGGACACCGCGTCGAGGAGGCCGAAGGCCGGAACCACGGCGCCTGCGGGAAGGATCTCGATCTTGAGGTCGCCGCCGGTCATGTCGTTGACCTTCCGGGCGTAGTCCTGTGCGTATTCGTGGAAGATGTCCTTGGACGGCCAGGTGCTCTGGAACCGCATGCTGACCGGGCCCTGACTCTGGGCGACGGCGGGAGCGGCTACGCCCGCGACGGCGGCGACGGCGCTGCCTGTCAAGAACTTCCGTCTCGAACTCTTGGATACGGGTGTATTCGACCCTGTCATGGCGTCCTCCGGTAAGCGCGGCCTTACTGACCGCATCTCGGCCAGCTAAGTACGCGATGCGCCGCGGACGCAAGGGCCGACCGTGCGCGTCGGGATCAACACTTCGACTCGTACGCCATCCGCGCCCTCGGCAGTAACCGCGGCGAGCGAAACGAGTCGTGCGGTCGACGAATCGCCCCTACCAATGTCGCGGGCGTGGGCTCGGGGGATACGATGATGCGGAAATACGCAGCCGAGGCGATCGGCACCTTCTGGCTCACCTTCGGAGGATGCGGAAGCGCCGTGATGGCGGCCGCCTTTCCCGAGGTCGGGATCGGGCTCCTCGGCGTCTCCTTCGCCTTCGGGCTCACCGTTCTGACGATGGCCTATGCCATCGGCCATGTGTCGGGCTGCCACCTCAATCCGGCCGTGACGGTCGGGCTCGCGGCCGGCGGGCGTTTTCCGACGAACCAGATCGCGCCCTATGTCGGCGCGCAGGTGATCGGGGCCGTGATCGGGGCCGCCATTCTCTACCTGATCGCGAGCGGGGCGCCGGGCTTCTCCACGGCCGGAGGATTCGCGGCCAATGGCTATGCGGACCATTCGCCCGGAAAATACGGCCTCGTCGCTGCCTTCCTGGCCGAGTTCGTGCTGACCATGATGTTCCTCTTCATCATCATGGGTTCGACCCACGGCAAGGCCCCGACCGGCTTCGCCCCGATCGCGATCGGGCTCGGCCTGACCCTGATCCATCTCATCTCGATCCCGGTGACGAACACTTCGGTGAACCCGGCTCGCTCGACGGGGCCAGCGTTGTTCGCGGGCGGCTGGGCCATCGGGCAGCTCTGGCTGTTCTGGGTCGCGCCGCTCCTCGGCGGGGTCGTGGGTGGCTTCCTGTATCGCTGGCTGTCGGAGGAACCCTCGGCCCCGATCGTGGGCGACAAGACGGCCGCACTCAGGCCGTGAGGGTCGGCGCTCTCCGCAGGATCGACGGGCACGGCTGGGCGAAAGCCCTGCCGTCTCGTCTTCCATCTCGGCGCGGTATAGGCTGACAGCAGCCGGAGTTGGTGCATGTCGCAGCCGTTACCGCGGCAGATGAGCCTGGACGAATTTTTCGCCTGGCAGGAACGCCAGGACGATCGCTTCGAGTTGGTCTCTGGTCAGCCGCTCCGGATGATGGCGGGCGTGACGAACCGGCACGACCAGATCGTGGTCAATCTCATCATCGATCTCGGCACCCGGCTGCGGGGGAGCGGTTGTACGACCTTCACCGGCGATAGCGCGATCGAGACTTACCCCGGCCAAATCCGACGACCGGACGTGGGCGTGGACTGCGCTCGTCGTGATCCGAACGCCTACAAAGCCGCCGCGCCTCGTTTCGTGGCCGAAATCCTGTCACCCTCGACGCGCGACTTCGACACCTATGCCAAGGTCGTTGAGTACAGAAGCGTCTCGGGCCTGGACTACATCCTGCTGATCGAACCGAATGCCCCTGAGGCGGTGATGTGGGTCCGGGCGGGAGCGGAGTGGCGGGTCGAGCGAAGCGACGGGCTCGAGGCGTCGATCGATCTTCCCGGCCTCGGTGTGTCGCTGCCCATGGCCGAACTCTACGACGGCATCACCTTCCCGACCGGCCCGCGCCTCGCCTTTGGCCGCCTGCCGGGGGAGTGACGCTGCACGCCACGCGTTGCTGTCAGACCCTCCACCCGCTCATCCCGGCGAAAGCCGGGATCCAGCTCTCAGCCGTGCCCTGGACCCCGGCTTTCGCCGGGGTGAGCGGCGTGGTCACCCGAATGTATTTGTTGTTGGGAAGCCATTGGGCGGCAAGCGTCCGGCCTCAGCGCGATTGCCAATCCATGGCTTCAGCTCCTCACCAGAGACCGTCCGGGTACGCTCAGCGTTGATCCGCCAGGTCAGCCCGTCGGCGAGCGCGAAGCATTTGGCGTCGGCGACGTCGCCGTCCTTGTAGCGCTGCAGGCGGACGCCCTTGCCGCGGCTCATCTCCGGGAGCTGCGAGAGCGGGAAGACCAGCAGCTTCCGGTTCTGCCCGACGATGGCGACATGGTCGCCCGTGACCGGAGCGGCGACAAGCGCCCGGCCCTTGGCCTCGACGCCGAGCACGTTCCGGCCTTTCCGCGTGGTGGCGACGAGGTCCGAGGCGGACACGATGAAGCCGCGGCCGTCGGAGGCGACGAGGAGCAGCTTCGAATCCGGCCGGTAGACGAAGGCCGACACGACGTCGGTGCCCTCGTCGAGATCGGCCGAGAGCCGGATCGGGTCGCCGAAGCCGCGCCCGCCGGGCAGCTTCGCCGCGTCCAGCGTGTAGAACTTGCCGTTCGTCGCCATGACCAGGATCTTCGACGTCGTCTCGGCGAAGAACGAGGTCTTCAGCTTGTCGTCGCCCTTGAACTCGACCTTCGAGAGGTCGGCGACGTGCCCCTTCATGGCCCGGATCCAGCCCTTGTCGGACACGATCACGGTCACGGGCTCGCGCTCGACGATGGCCTCGGCGAAGTCGACGTCGCCGATCTCGGGCGCGGCCTCGATCGTGGTGCGGCGGCGGCCGAGCGGGGTTTCCGGCCCATAAGCCTTCCGGACCGCCCTCACCTCCCAGGCGATCGTCTTCCACTGTTTCGCTTCCGAACCGAGGAGATCCTCGATCTCGCCCTTTTCGGCCTCGAGCTGGCCCTGCTCGCGCTTCAGCTCCATCTCCTCGAGGCGCCGGAGCGAGCGGAGGCGCGTGTCGAGGATCGCGTTCGCCTGGACTTCGGTCAGCGTGAAGACGCGCATCAGCTCCCGCTTCGGCTCGTCCTCCTCGCGGATGATCTTGATGACCCGGTCGAGGTCCAGATAGACGATCAGCAAGCCGCCCAGGATCTCGAGCCGGCGCTCGATCGCGGCGAGCCGGTGGCGGGAGCGGCGGCCGAGCACGTCGCGGCGATGGTCGAGCCACTCGCGCAGGCATTCGGCCAGGCCCAGCACCTTCGGCACCTTGCCGCCGCCGACCAGCACATTGATGTTGAGGCCGATCCGGACCTCGAGCTCCGTCAGCCGGAACAGCGATTCCATCAGCACGACCGGATCGACGGTGCGGGCGCGCGGCTCGAACACGACCCGGACGTCCTCGGCCGATTCGTCCCGCACGTCGGCCAGCAGCGGCAGCTTCCGCTCGGTGATGAGTTCGGCGATCTTCTCGATCAGCCGCGATTTCGGGATGCCGTAGGGGATCTCGGTGACGACGACGGCCCAGGTACCCCGCCCCGTATCCTCCTTCTTCCACCGCGCCCGGACCCGGAACGAGCCGCGCCCGGTCCGGTAGGCCTCCTTGATGGCGTCCGGACCGTCGACCAGGATGCCGCCGGTCGGGAAATCCGGGCCGGGCACGAAATGGACGAGGTCGGCCGAACTCGCCCCGGGATGGGAGATCAGGTAGAGCGCCGCGTCGCAGAGCTCGCCCGCATTGTGGGGCGGGATCGAGGTCGCCATCCCGACCGCGATGCCCTGCGACCCGTTCGCGAGCAGGTTCGGGAAGGCGGCCGGGAGCACCACCGGCTCGTCCGTCGAGCCGTCGTAATTCGGCCGGAAGTCGACCGCGTCCTCGTCGATCCCGTCGAGCAGACGGCGCGCGACGTCGGTGAGGCGGGTCTCGGTGTAGCGCTGGGCCGCGGCCGCGTCGCCGTCGATATTGCCGAAATTGCCCTGGCCGTCGACGAGCGGGTAGCGCGAGGAGAAGTCCTGCGCGAGCCGCACCAGCGCGTCGTAGATCGCCTGGTCGCCGTGCGGATGGAACGAGCCCATCACGTCGCCGACGACTTTCGCGGATTTCTTGAACGGCCCGCCCGGATTGAGGCGAAGAAGGTTCATGCCGTGCAGGATGCGGCGGTGGACGGGCTTCAGCCCGTCGCGGGCATCCGGCAGCGCGCGGTGCATGATCGTCGAGAGCGCATAGGCGAGATAGCGCTCCTCGAGCGCCTCGCGCAGCGGGATGGTCTCGATCCCCTCCTCGGGGGGATCGACGGGCTTGTTCATGCGGGGTCGGTCCGAAGCGAATCGTCTGCGGCGAAGGCCTGATCGGGCATCTTAGCAGGCTCGACCCCTTGCGCGGCGATTGCCCGGGCAATGAAGCGGGAACGCTCGTCCGGAGCCGTCGCGCCTCTCGGCTCATAGACGTGCCGGTCCAGGAAATGCCCCGTCAGCCGGAAGGCATCGGCGATGTCCTGGCGCACGAACTCGACCTCGCCCTCCCCCGTCTCGGAGGCCAGGAAGGCCGGCAGGCGCAGGAGCCGCGACTGCCAGGCTTCGCCGGCCACCCGGCCGACGGCCCGGCCGGTCCGCGGCGACACATAGGCGAGGCCGATCCGCTCGCCGGTCGCCGCGCAGGACAGGAGGTCGAGCCCGAAGCCGAGTTCGGCCAGCAGCGTCACCTCGAACCGGGCGAAGAGAGCGGGCGCGAGCGCCTCGTCGTCGAGGCGGTCGAGAAGGGCCTCGGCCGCATCCGACAGGTCGGGATGCGGGTCGCGCTCCGCCAGCAGCCGGAGATGCGCGGCCAGGGTCGCGAGGCCCGTCAACGCGAGCGGCGAGGCCATGAGGCGGGCGGCCCGCATCTCGTCCGCCTCGACCACATAGGTGCCCATCTGCTCGTCGAGCCGCGCCCGCCAGGTGAGAGCGACCGTGTTGCCCGGCTGGAGCAGCGCCCCGAAACGCCGCGACCGCCCGCCATGGACGAGGCCGAGATGGCGGCCATGCTCGCGCGTCATCGCCTCCAGGATGACGCTCGTCTCGCCATGGGCGCGCGCCCCGAGAATGAAGCCCCTGTCGGACCAGTTCACGCCGAATCCAGATCGAGCGCCCGCACGTATTCGATCCCGTTAACGATTCGTTGACCACGATCGCGGTGGCGCGCTAGGGGTGTAGCTGCGGCCTCGAGGTGGAGTTCTAGCATGAAAACGGGTGCCGCGCCGACCGAGGCGGGTTCGAGCCCGACGGCTCCCGCAAGGTTCGAGCGGTACGCGCGCCGGCCCCTGATCGCGGCGTGCCTCGCGGTCATCTGCGGGCTTGGCCTGGCTGCGGCGGGCGTGACCCTGGTCCGGGCAGCCGACGACACCGGCCTTTTCGACATCCTGCGCAGCGACTACCTCCGCTCGGCCGCGCGCGCGGTGCGCTTGCCGCGGCGCGAGATCTACAGGGAGCCGGTGGTCGAGTACCGGCGCCCCGTCGCGCAGCGCAAGGTCGTTCGCCGCAAGGCCCGCGTCGGCTTCGCCTCGGCCAATGCCCGAATCTATGCCCGGCAGACGCTCTGCGTGCGGACCTGCGACGGCTACGTCTTCCCGGTCGGGACCTATTCGAACCGGCTCGACCTCCCGGCCCATCAGGCGGCCTGCTCCTCCGCCTGCCCGGGCGCCGAGATGGCCCTCTACACGCTTCCGCCCGGCCAGAGCCGGGACGACCCGTCCAAGGCCGTGTCGGTCCGCGACGGTACCCCCTACTCCCGGCTGCGGACGGCCTCCCTGTTCAAGACCAAGCGGGTTCCGGCCTGTTCCTGCCAGGGGCCGGACAACATCGCCCGCGCGCTCCCGATCCCGCTCGACCCGACGCTCCGGACGGGCGACGTCGTGGTCGACCGCAAGGGCGATGCGAAGGTCTATGCGGGATCCGGTCGCGTGCCGCATTCGCCGCGCTCCTTCACCGAGGTGCGGGGCAGCCGCGTGCTGACCCGGACGGCGGCCGCCCAAGTCGACCGGCTGATGGGCATTTCGCAGCGCGAAGCGACCCTTCGGGCCTTCCAGCGCCGGCTCCGCACCCGCGAAGCGTCGCTCCAGGTCGGGGGTTTCACCGAGGTCAAGGCGCCGGCCGGGTCCGGGGCGGGCGTCCGGGCCTTCCAGCTGACCAGCGGCACCGGCCGGATCGACGCGTCGGGCGCCCGTATCATCGTCGTCCGGTAGGGCGGCTCAGCCGTCGCACCGCCGCTCATCCCGACGAAAGTCGGGATCCTGACAACTCGGCACTGGCCTCTGGGTGCCGGCTTTCGCCGGCATGAGCGGTGGGAAGCGCTCAGCCTCCGCGGGGAAATTCGAGGCCCATCTCGCGGTAACGCGCGGGATCGTCGCCCCAATTCTCCCGCACCTTCACGAACAGGAAGAGGTGGACGGGCGTCTCGGCGACCTCGGCGATCTCGCGCCGGGCCGCCTGGCCGATCGCCTTGATGGTCTGGCCGTCCTTGCCCAGCACGATCTTCCGCTGGCTGTCGCGCTCAACGAAGATCGTCTGCTCGATCCGGACCGACCCGTCCGGCCGCTCCTGCCACTGATCCGTCTCGACGGTGGACTGATAGGGCAGTTCCTCGTGCAGCCGCTCGTAGATCTTTTCGCGCGTGATCTCGGCCGCCAGCATCCGGATCGGTGCGTCGGAGACCTGGTCCTCCGGATAGAGCCACGGGCCGGGCGGCATCCGGGCGCCGAGGTCGCGCCGGAGATCCTCGACCCCGTCGCCCGTCAGGGCCGACACCATGAAGGTCTGCTCGAAGGAGAGCCGCTCGTTCAGCGCGGCCGTGAGCGCCAGGAGCTTCCCACGCTCGATCAGGTCGATCTTGTTCAGGATCAGCATCCGGGGCCGGCGCATGTCGGCGAGCTTCGCCACGATGACCTCCGCCTCCTCGTCGATCCCCCGGCGGGCGTCGATCAGGAGCGCGACGAGATCGGCATCGCCCGCCCCGCCCCAGGCCGAGGTGACCATGGCGCGATCGAGCCGACGCTTCGGCCGGAAGATGCCCGGCGTGTCGACGAAGACGATCTGGGCCGCGCCCTCGAGCGCGATGCCCCGGACGAGGGCGCGAGTCGTCTGCACCTTGCGGGAGACAATCGAGACCTTCGAGCCGACGAGGCTGTTCAGGAGGGTCGACTTGCCGGCATTCGGCGCCCCGATCAGGGCGACGAAGCCGCAGCGGGTGGCATCCCCGTGATCGGCGGCGGTGTCGAAGAAGGGTTCAGACACAGGCAGCTGCCACGTTGGAGGTCTGGGTCTCGACCGCCGCAGCGACGCCTTCGCGAAGAAGGGCGGCCTGCGCCGCCGATTGCTCGGCCGCCCGGCGGGAGCCGCCGGTGCCGATCGCGTCGGCGAGCCCGTCTACCCGGACGGCGACGCGGAAATGCGGCGAGTGGTCGGGGCCCGTGCGGTCGAGGATCGCGTAGGTCGGGGGCGGCAGGCCGAGCGCCGCCGCCCATTCCTGAAGCTGCGTTTTCGGGTTCGAGGGAAGTTCCGCCTGGTCTGCGAGTCGCCCGCCGAAGCCGCGGGCGACGAGGTCGCGTGCCGCCTCCCAGCCCCCGTCGATGAACACGGCCCCGATCACGGCCTCGCAGGCATCGGCCAGGATGGAGCCGTTCCGCCGCATGGTGCCGCTCGCGCCGCTGCCGAGCCGTAGATGAGGGCCGATGTCCCAGGCCGTTGCCACCGCCGCGCAGGTCTCGCGCCGGACGAGCTCGGCCAGGCGCCGAGAGAGGTCGCCCTCGCTCGCGCCCGGAAAGCTCTTCATGAGGAGGTCGGCGATGGCGAGACCCAGGACCCGGTCGCCGAGGAATTCGAGGCGCTGGTAGGTGGGGCCGCCCGAAGCGGAGCTGACATGCGTCAGGGCCTCGGTCGCGAGCGCCGCGTCGGCGAAGCGGTAGCCGAGCTTCGCCTCGAGCGACGCCGGATCCGCGTGGCGACGCGCCATATCCCTAGCGGATCGGGTTGAGGATGCGGCTCCAGCGAACCGTCCAGGGCCATTCCCAGACCTTCCAGGCCGAGGCGTTCTCGTCGATCGAGAAGAAGATGATCTCGGCCCGGCCGACGAAATTGTCGAACGGCACCGCCCCGACGCTCGCCTCGTCCCGCGAATCGGTGGAGTTGTCGCGGTTGTCGCCCATCATGAAGAAGGTGCCGGGCGCGATCGTGTAGACGTTGGTGTTGTCCCAATAGCCGTTGTCGCCGTCGCGCTCGATGACCTTGTGGGCGACGCCGTTCGGCAGCGTCTCGACATATTGAGGCACGCTGGTCCGCCGGCCATAGGGGTCGGTCGTGGCGTAATCCTCGATTCGGCGCCGCTCGACGGCCTTGCCGTTGATCTGCAGCACGCCCTCGATCATCTGGATGCGGTCGCCCGGCAGGCCGATGACGCGCTTGATGTAATCGGTAGAATTGTCCTTCGGCAGCTTGAACACCGCGATGTCGCCGCGCTTCGGCTCGCCCGCCCAGATCCGGCCCGAGAAGAGCGGCGGGCTGAACGGGATCGAGTGTTTCGAATAGCCGTAGGTGTATTTCGACGTGAACAGGTAATCGCCGACGAGCAGCGTCGGGACGAGAGACCCGGACGGGATGTTGAACGGCTGAAACAGCAGCGTGCGGACGACGAGCGCGATCAGGAGCGCCTGCACGACGACCTTGATCGTCTCGCCGAGACCGCCCTCGTCCTTGACCTTGATTTTGGTGCCCGTATCCGACCGAGCCATGCTGGATCTCCCGGCCGGGCAGCGCCTCAGCCTGGGCCGGGCTCTAGAGCATCGCCCCGAGCGCCGCAATGCGGCCCAGCACCGCCTTCGCCGTCATCGCGAACAGCGCGAGCGACGAAGGGTGTTCAGGCCCTCGGCCGCGCTTCGATGATGACGAAGGCCTGGGCCATCGGCGGCTCGTCCGTCATCGAGACATGGACCAGAGCCTCGCACCCCTCCGGCGTCATGCGGCGGAGCCGCTCCAGGGCACCGCCGGTCAGCCGCATCGTGGGTTTTCCGCCAGGCAGGTTGACGACTTCCATGTCGCGCCAGAACACGCCGGCCCGGAGGCCGGTGCCGAGCGCCTTCGAACAGGCCTCCTTCGCGGCGAAGCGGCGGGCGTAGGATTCCGCCCGCGAGGCGCGCGCATCGCTCTTCGCCCGCTCGCCGGAGGTGAAGATGCGGGTCGTGAAACGGTCGCCGAAACGCTCGAGCGAGCGCGCGATGCGGCGAATGTCGCAGAGGTCGGAGCCGATCCCGAGGATCATGCCGTGATCCGGGCGCGGCCCCGGTCCATCGCGGCCCGCATCGCCCGCACGGCGTCCGCGAGCCCGACGAAGATGGAAGCCCCGATCAGGGCATGGCCGATATTCAGCTCGACCACCTCCGGGATGGCCGCGACATCGCCGACATTCTCTTCCGTCAGGCCGTGGCCCGCATGGATCTCGAGTCCGAGCGAGGCCCCGTGGCGGGCGGCCTGGAAGAGGCGGGCGAGTTCGCGCGCGACCCGCTCACGGTCGTCGGCCAGCGTCGCCTCGGCATAGGATCCCGTGTGCAACTCGACGACGTCGGCCCGCAGCGCTGCCGCGGCTTCCATCGCGGCCGCTTCCGGCTCGACGAAGAGCGAGACCCGGATGCCTGCTTCCGCCAGGCTCGCGATCACCGCCTCGAGCCGCTCGCGCCCGGCGCCGAGGTCGAGGCCGCCCTCCGTCGTCCGCTCCTCGCGCTTCTCGGGGACCAGGCAGGCCGCGTGCGGGCGAATGCGGCGGGCGATCGCGACCATCTCGTCCGTGACCGCCATCTCGAAATTGAGCGGCGTCAGGATTTGGCGCTTCAGCCGCTCCACGTCCTCGTCGCGAATGTGGCGCCGGTCCTCGCGGAGGTGAGCCGTGATGCCGTCGGCCCCCGCCATGATGGCCTCGTGCGCGGCCCGGCACGGGTCCGGATAGAAGCCGCCGCGCGCGTTCCGGAGCGTCGCGACATGGTCGATATTCACGCCGAGGCGCAGAGGCAGGGCTGACATGCGGTGATCTCGTTGGCGGGTCCGCGCAGGCGGTCGGGACGGCTCGTCAGTGCCGGCCCCGGCAGGGCGGACTCACTTGTCGTTGTCGGTCGTGAGCTCGTCCGGCGGGATTCCCTCGTCCGGCCTGCCGCCTTGGGCCGTCGCGGACCGGGCCGCGGCAGCGGCAGCCTCGAGGCTGCGGGCCACCTCGGCGGCGGAGGACCCGATTCGTTTCGCTTCCGCCTTGGCGGATTCGATCAGGGTGGCGAGATGGGCGAAGTCGGGCGGAGCGGAGGACATGCCCGTTCATAGCACGCGCGCACCGGCTTGCGAGCCTTGCGCCGCGGGCGCGTTGCCGGTAAGGAGCTCGCTTCGCGTTCGCCTCGGCTGGGGGCTGAACGGACGGCCTCTCCTCGCATCGCCGTGGTCTGGCAGGGTCTTTCCGACCCGGCGTCCTGTGTCTCCGCCTTCGAACAACCGCTCGAGCCCAACCGGCTCGAAGGGCTTGGCGCCGATCGGACGCGCGAACCGGCTCAGCCGCCTCCAGGTGGCACACGAGCTCATATAGCGCTGGAACAAGGGCTCGTTATGCCACTCTACGAACACGTTTTCTTGGCTCGCCAGGACGTGACCTCTCAGCAGGTCGACACCATGGTCGAGCAGTATAAGGGCGTCATCGAGGCGGCCGGCGGCACGGTCGAGAAGACCGAATTGTGGGGCATCAAGTCCCTCGCCTACCGGATCAAGAAGAACCGCAAGGCGCATTTCACCATGCTGGGCATCGACGCGCCTCCCGCGGCCGTCACCGAGATGGAACGCCAGATGCGCATCAGCGAGGACGTGCTGCGCTTCATGACGATCAAGGTCGACGAGTTCGAGGAAGGTCCCTCGATGATGATGCAGAAGCGCGACCGCGACGAGCGCAAGGATCGCGAGCGCCGTCGTCGCGACGATGACGGCTTCGGTTATGGCGGCCCGCCGTCAGGCATGGGCGGCAACGGCATCGAGGGAGTTTAAGCCATGTCCGGGATGGGTGCAGGAGCGGGCGCAGGCGCGGGTGCAGGCGGTGGCGGCGGCGGTGGTGGCGGCGGACGCCGTCCCTTCTTCCGGCGCCGGAAGACATGCCCCTTCACGGGGCCGAACGCGCCGAAGATCGACTACAAGGACGTGAAGCTGCTCTCCCGCTACGTCTCCGAGCGCGGCAAGATCGTCCCGTCGCGGATCACCGCGGTCTCGGCCAAGAAGCAGCGCGAACTCGCCCAGGCGATCAAGCGCTCGCGCTTCCTCGGCCTCCTTCCCTACGTGATCCAGTAGGGCACGCGGGCGGCGCCGGGACGGGTCCCCGTCGCCGCCTCCATACGACGCCGGACGGATCCCCGTCCGGCCCACGCTGGGACGGCTTTTCGCCGCCTCTAACCCCGCGCCAGGCGCGGCGGGACAGCGAGAGATGATCGTCTACGTCGCCTTGGGCCTGGGTGCCGGCCTCGCCGCCGCCCTCCTCTTCGCAGCCGCCGGCACGGGCTCGGTCTCGGCCGTGCTGCTGATGTATCTGGCCCCCCTTCCGATCCTGATCGTTGCGCTCGGCTGGCATCATCTGCTCGGGCTCCTGGCACTTTCGGCTGGTGGGATTGCGACATCGCTGCTGCTGCGGCCATCGGCGGGCCTCGCCTTCGCGCTTGGTCCTGCCCTCTCGGCCTGGCTGCTCGCCTGGCTGGCCCTCCTGCGGCGCCCCGAGACGTCCGGACAGGCCGGGCCGTCGGCCAGCGACTGGTATCCGGTCGGGCATCTGCTGTTCTGCGTCGGGATCGGCGGAGCGCTGATCGGGCTCGCCTCGCTCGCGGCCGCGACCGGCTGGGATTACGAGCGCTACCGCGAGGTGCTGGAACAGACCGCAGGCGCGCTCCTGCGCCGCGAAATGCGGCTCGATCGGTCGGCTCCCCTCCCGCAACCCTTCGGCTATCCGGGCGCGGACTTCGTCCGCCTGATCGTCGGGATCGCCCCGGCGCTTCTCGCCGGCATGCTGGCGCTGATCCTTGCCCTGAACCTCTGGCTCGCGGGCCGGGCGGTCGCGATCTCGGGCCGCCTTCAGCGGCCGTGGCCGGACGTGCCGAGCGCCCGCATGCCGATGACGGCGCTGGCCGGCATCGCGGCGGCGGTCGTCGTCGCCCAGTTGGAGAGCTTTCCGGGCGTGGCCGGGACGGCGCTGGCCGGTGGCCTCCTGATGGCCTTCGCGCTCCAGGGTCTCGCACTGCTGCATTGGGTGACGCGCGGGAGGCCGGCTCGCGGGCTCGTGCTGTCGCTGGCCTACGTCCTCACCCTGGTGCTCGGCTACATCTTCCTGCCGGCCTTCGCGGTGATCGGGATGGTCGACACCGCTTTTCCCCTGCGCCGGTTCCTCGGCGGCCAGCCTCCACCCCCTCCCCCCACCATAACCTGAACCCAGACCTCGGAGAGAACCCATGAACGTCATCTTGCTCGAACGCGTCGCCAAGCTCGGCCAGATGGGCGACACCGTCCGCGTCAAGGACGGCTACGCCCGCAACTTCCTCCTCCCGCGCGGCAAGGCGCTCCGGGCAAGCTCGGCGAACCAGCAGCGCTTCGAGTCGCAGAAGGTGGAACTCGAGGCCCACAACCTCGCCCGTCGCCAGGATGCCGAACGCATCGGTGAAAAACTCGACGGCAAGAGCTTCACGATCATCCGGCAGGCCGGCGACACGGGCGTGCTCTATGGCTCGGTCTCGACCCGCGATCTCGCCGATGCGGTCACGGCCGACGGCTTCAAGATCGGCCGCGAGCAGATCGTCATGACGACGCCGGTGAAGACCATCGGCCTGCACATCGTGCCGGTCTCGCTGCACCCGGAGGTCGAGGTGAAGATCACGATCAACGTCGCCCGCAGCCCGGAAGAGGCCGAGCGTCAGGCCCGCGGCGAGAGCCTGACCGAGCGCGACGAACTCGACCTCGACGAGCTCGGTCTCGAGGTGGGTGCGGCGCTGGCGGAAGCCGGCGGCGGCGACGACCGGTAATCATCTAAGACGCAACACCGTTGACGGTCGCCCGCGCGACCGCGACGGTGTTCGCGGGAGCGGCCGCGGCCTGCCCGGCAGGACGCGACGATGCGGAACGGCCTCTACTCGATCCACGTGACGCTCGGCGACGGGCGCATGGGCAAGGGCAGCGGGGTCCTCGTCTTCCGGGACGGCGAGATCCTCGGCGGCGACGCCTTCCTGTTCTATGTCGGCACGTACCAGGTAAGGGGGTCGGTGCTCTTCGGCGAGGTCGTGATCAACCAGCATACGCCCAGCCCCGACTCGGCCCCGCTCTTCGGCGGCCGGCAGGTCGGGATCGGCTTCTCCGGCCCATTCACCGGCAGCGATGCGGTGCTCGACGGCACGGCCCTGGTCGGCCGGGAGAGCGTGATCTTCCGCGGCACGCTGAAGAAGCTCGTGGAGAGTGCCGGGCTGACCGAGGTCGTCTGAGGGGCGAGACGTGGGCGCCGCCTCCTGCCTCTTTTCAAGCGGCTTGATGTAGGACTTCGACGTCCTCGAGATCGACCGTCGCCGCCGCTCGTCGCAGGTCGTAGTCGGCCTGGAGGTTGAGCCAAAATTGAGGCTCGGTTCCAAAGAAGCGTCCGAGACGGAGCGCCGTATCGGCCGAGACGCCGAGTTCCCCCCTCGCAACGCGTTCGACCCTGGCGCGCGGGATCTTGCAAGCCCTGGCGACGCCCGAGGCCGTCAAGTTCATCGGCTTCAGGAACTCCTCCCTGAGCACTTCGCCCGGGTGCATGGGCGGGAGAATCTCAACGATGTCGATGTCGGTCACGGCTGCCTCGTTTCGATGACACACGGACCTGCGTCTCAGCAGGTCGCACCTTGCGTCTTAATGGTAGTCGACGATCTCAACGTCCACGGGCCCCGCATCCGTCCAGCGAAAGCATAGTCGGTATTGGTCGTTGATCCATATCGCGTGTTGCCCGGCTCTGTCCTTCAGCAAGGCGTGCAGCTTGTTGCCTGGCGGAACCATCAAGCTTCGAAGCGACGGCGCGGCATTCAGCATCGCAAGCTTCCGTCGCGCCACCGAAAACAGGTCTGACGGGAAGCTCTTCGGCCGCTGCCCGTTGAACAACGCCTCCGTTCCCTTGTCTCTGAAGCTGCGGATCATTCGCGCTGTCCCGCTCGCCCTGATGTGCCCCTACAAAGTATAGGATCGGATTCCGGATGATGCTCTCGTCAACGAGCAACTTGCCCCATGTTCCATTTTTGTTCTACAACGCGGCCACAGTTCCAAGCGTCGCATGTATGGCTGTGTGAATCGGGGAGAGTGCAGCCGGGCATCGCGGGCTTTAACCCGAATCGCTGCATTCAACGGGACCGCTTCACGTTTGATTCAGGACGCCGAGCCACATGGCCGCCGCGACAGCACTCGTCACCCGCCTCGATACCGCACCTTCGCGCGACTACCGCGTCCAGCCGAACAACGTGGATGCGGAGCAGGCGCTGCTCGGCGCCATCCTGGTTAACAACGACGCCTTCTACCGCGTCTCCGACTTCCTTCTGCCCGCGCATTTCTTCGAGGAGGTGCACCGGCGCGTGTTCGAGATCGCGTCCAGCCTGATCAAGGCCGGCAAGGTCGCGAACCCGATCACGCTGAAGACCTTCCTGGGCGACGTCGATTTGGGCGGCATGACGCTGCCGCAATATCTCGCCCGGCTGGCCGCCGAGGCGACGACGATCATCAACGCCGAGGATTACGGCCGCACGATCTACGACCTCGCCATCCGCCGAAACCTGATCGGGATCGGCGAGGACGTCGTGAACGTGGCCTACGACGCGCCCGTCGAGACCTCGCCGCGCGACCAGATCGAGTCCGCCGAGCGGCGCCTCTACGAACTCGCCGAGACCGGCCGCTACGACGGCGGTTTCCAGAGCTTCTCGAACGCGCTCACCCACGCGATCGACATGGCGGCCGCCGCCTACGAGCGGGACGGCAAGCTCTCGGGCATCGCGACCGGCCTCGCCGATCTCGACCGGATGATGGGCGGGCTCCAGGCGTCCGACCTCGTGATCCTGGCCGGCCGCCCCGGCATGGGCAAAACGGCGCTCGCGACCAACATCGCCTTCAACATCGCCAAGGTCTACCGGGGCGAGAAACAGCCGGACGGGGCGATGAAGACCGTCAATGGCGGCATCGTCGGATTCTTCTCCCTCGAAATGTCGGCCGAGCAGCTCGCGACCCGCATCATCGCCGAGCAATCCGGCGTGCCGTCCTACAAGATCCGCCGTGGCGACATGCGCGAGGACGATTTCTACAAGATCACCGACGCGGCCCGCGAGATGCAGACGATCCCCTTCTACATCGACCAGACCGGCGGCATCTCGATCGCACAGCTCGCCGCGCGCGCCCGGCGGCTGAAGCGTCAGCGCGGGCTCGACCTCCTCGTCGTCGACTACATCCAGCTCCTCTCCGGCTCCTCGAAGAAGAGCGACAACCGCGTTCAGGAGGTGACCGAGATCACGACCGGGCTGAAAGCCCTGGCCAAGGACCTCGCGGTACCGATCGTCGCCCTGTCGCAGCTCTCGCGTCAGGTCGAGAACCGGGAAGACAAGCGCCCGCAGCTCTCCGACCTGCGCGAATCCGGCTCGATCGAGCAGGACGCGGACGTGGTCATGTTCGTGTTCCGGGAGGAATACTACATCAAGAACAAGGAGCCTCGGGTCGGGACCGAGGAGCATATCAAGTGGCAGACCGAGATGGATCTCGTCCACGGCAAGGCCGAGGTGATCATCGGCAAGCAGCGCCACGGCCCGACCGGCTCCGTCTCCCTCGCCTTCCAGGCGGACCTGACGCGGTTCACGAACCTCGCCGCGGAGGATAAGCTGCCCGAGCGGTATTGAGGGTGGCCGAGGAGGCTCACATGGCCGGGCTCGCGACGGTTGAGGAGGTCGCCGACGGGGATTCGCCGGCAGGCGTCGGGTCGCTTTACGAGCAGGACTTCGCACGTTGGGCGTTCAGGGAGGCCGAGATCCTGCAGGCCGGGCGGCTCGATGAGCTCGACCTCGCCAACCTCGTCGAGGAGATCGAGAGCTTGGGACGCGAGCAGTTCGACAAGATTCGGAGTCACTTTCGAATCATCCTCCTGCACATGCTCAATTGGGACCAACAGCCCGAGCGCCGGACGAGGAGTTGGACGCTCTCCATCCGGGATGCGAGGGATCAGGTCGACACGACGGTCGAGAGCAGCCCCTCGCTGAAGCGCCGACGGCAGGAGGCGGTCGCGTCCGCGTACCGTGGCGCGCGGCTCAGAGCGGCGCTCGAAACCGACCTTCCTCTGTCTACGTTTCCAGAAAAGTGTCCTTACGGGTTCGATGAGATCTTGAACCGCCCCTTCCTTTGGTCGGACGATTGAGCGGGCAGGCGAGGCCGACACACGGCGCGACGCTCGCGATCGACCTCGGCGCCCTCGCCGGGAACTGGCGGCATCTCCGCGACCGTGTCGCGCCGGCAGAATGTGCGGCGGTGGTGAAGGCGGATGCCTACGGGATCGGCATCGAACCCGCGGTCCGTACGCTCGCGCGAGCGGGGTGCCGGACCTTCTTCGTCGCCCATATTGGAGAGGCGGCGCGCCTCCGCGCCGTCGCACGGGAGGCAGTCGTCTACGTGCTGAACGGGCTTCCTCCCGGCAGCGCTGACGACTTCCTCGCGATCGGGGCGCGTCCGATCCTGGGCTCCTTCGAGGAACTCGCGGATTGGGCAACGGCATCGACCGGGCGCGGCACGCGGCTGTCGGCCGCCCTCCATGTCGACACGGGCATGAACCGGCTCGGCTTCGCGCCGTCCGAAGCCGCGGCCGTGGCGGCTGACCCGCGCCTCGGCGCGATCGACCCTGTTCTCATGATGAGCCATCTCACCTCGGCCGAGGACCATGAGGCCGACTCCGCGACGGAGCGCCAGGCCGAAACTTTCGCGGCGGTCCGGGCCACCCTGCCCTTTCCGGCCTCGCTCGCCAATTCGTCGGGCATCTTCCATCCCGCCGTGCCGCCCCTCGCCCTCGCCCGGCCCGGCTACGCCCTGTATGGCGGCAATCCCACGCCCGGCCGGCCGAATCCGATGCACCCGGTGGTGCGACTCGAGGCCTGGATCGTGCAGCTTCGCGACGTCGAGGCCGGCGCGACCGTCGGCTATAATGGGCGCTGGACGGCGCCCGGGCCGCGCCGCCTCGCGACGCTGTCGGTCGGCTATGCCGACGGCTATCCGCGCGCCGCGGGCGGCACTGACCTGAACGCAGACCTGCCGACAGGTGCCGCCCTCGTCGCGGGCCGGCTCTGCCCGTTCGTCGGCCGCGTTTCGATGGACCTCGTCGTGCTCGACGTGACCGAGGTGCCTTCCGGCGACGCCGTGCGGGGCGCTCCCGTCACCCTGATCGGCGACGCACTCGATCTCGACGAGGTCGGGCGGAGGGCCGGCACCATCGGCTATGAGATCCTCACAGGCCTCGGCCCGCGCTACTTGCGCCGCTACGTGAACGGTTGATCACCTGCTATCCTGACCGGCAGCGAGGGAATGCCGTCATGCCCCGGACCATCCATCTCATGCCCGATTTCGAGGCCTCGCTCGACCGCATGGTCGAGAGTGGCAGGTACGGCGAGACGGCAGGCGACGTGCTCATGTACGCGATCGCCGCGCTCGAAGATCAGGAAGCGATTCGGGAAGCTCGCGAGGCTCGGCTTCGGGCGCAATTGGAGGAGGGTCTGGCGGATATCCGGGAAGGCCGGACGGTGCCTGCAGAGCAGGTGTTCCGCGATCTCCGTCAGAAGATCATTGGCCGGGCGGCCGAGGGACGGGACGCTGCCGAGTGATCGTCGCGTTCTCCCGGCGGGCAGAACGCGACCTAGACCGGATCTTTGATGACGTGCTGCTCGAAGCTTCGGAGCAGACGGCACTTCGACTGCTCGAACGGATCGAACGTCGCGCCCTTTCCCTCGACATCTTTCCCGAACGCGGCGCCCGAATGCGGCATCCGGAACTCGAGGAGCTTCGCTTGATCCTCGAGCCCCCTTACCTGATCGCCTACACCGTGGCGGACACGCGGGTCGAGATCGTCGCCGTCCTGCACGGTTCACGCGATATCGTTGCAACGCTCCTGGAACGCGGTTGACCGTCCGGATGGCCAAGCACCCGACCTTCGCCTGCCAGAGCTGCGGCGCCGTCTACAACCGCTGGCGCGGCAAGTGCGAAGCCTGCGGCGGTTGGAACACCGTCGTGGAGGAGGCCGGCGCCGCGGGCCCGCTCGCCGGGCCGGCCGCGACCCGGACGTCGCGCGGCCGCCGCCGCGTCTTCGCGCTGGAGGGGCTCGCCGGCGAGGCCAAGGACGCGCCCCGCACCAAGACGGGCAATGCCGAATTCGACCGGGTCACCGGGGGCGGGCTCGTCCCGGGCTCGGTGATCCTGCTCGGCGGCGATCCGGGCATCGGCAAATCGACCCTCCTGATCCAGGTCTCGGCCGCGCTGGCACGGGCCGGGCACCGCGTCGCGTATATCTCGGGCGAGGAGGCGGTCGCGCAGGTGCGGCTCCGGGCCGAGCGGCTCGGGCTCGCGACCGCGCCAGTCGAACTCGCAGCCGAGACGAATGTCGAGGACATCGTGGCGACCCTCTCGGCCGGCGGCTCGCCGCGTCTCGCCGTGATCGATTCGATCCAGACCATGTGGACCGACACGGTGGAATCGGCGCCCGGCACCGTCTCGCAGGTCCGAGGCAGCGCGCAGTCGCTGATCCGTTTCGCCAAGTCCCATGGGACGGCCATCATCCTGGTCGGCCACGTCACCAAGGACGGGCAGATCGCCGGGCCGCGGGTCGTCGAGCACATGGTCGATTGCGTGGCGTCCTTCGAGGGCGATACGGGCCATCATTTCCGGATCCTGCGAGCGGCCAAAAACCGTTTCGGGCCGACCGACGAGATCGGCGTCTACGAGATGACGGACCGGGGCCTCGCGGAGGTGCCGAACCCGTCCGAACTCTTCCTCTCCGGCCGCGATCTCGCGACACCCGGAACGGCTGTCTTCGCCGGCATGGAGGGCACCCGCCCGCTCCTCGTCGAGGTGCAGGCGCTCGTCGCTCCCTCGGCCCTCGGTACCCCGCGGCGCGCGGTGGTGGGCTGGGACCCGGCACGGCTCTCCATGGTGTTGGCCGTGCTGGAAGCCCATGCCGGGGTTCGGCTCGGGCAGCACGATGTCTACCTCAATGTCGCGGGCGGACTTCGAATCACCGAGCCGGCGGCCGATCTCGCGGCGGCGGCGGCCCTCGTCTCGTCGCTGACGGGCTCCGCGCTGCCGGCGGACAGCGTCTATTTCGGCGAGGTCGGCCTGTCCGGCGCCGTCCGGCCGGTCACGCAGATTTCCGCCCGTATCAAGGAAGCCGCGAAGCTCGGATTCTCGAACGCGGTCGGTCCCGCTTCCCCCGGCGACGGTGCGGACCGGACGAACGGCGCGCCGACCCTCGGCCATGTCGCCGACCTCGTGGCCCGGATCGCCGGCGGCGGATCGCCGAGACGAGCGGCAGCCTCGCCCCGGCGCGCCGGCTGAATGCCGCGACGATGCGTACCGGCAACAGAGACCGCTAAACCGCCCCCTGCGACTCCCGGCCGGATGACGCCCCGCCATGGCCGGGCTATAGCCTTGGCTTCACCACGCCGTCTGCGCCGACCCTCTCGGACCCGATCCTCATGCCGTCCTCGATGCCCATTTCCATCCTGGACCTCGTCGTGATCGGCGTCGTGGTCATCTCCGCTTTGCTCGCGGCCGTGCGGGGTTTCACCCGCGAGGTGCTGGCCATCGTGGCCTGGGTCACGGCGGCCGCGGCAGCCTGGTTCCTGCATCCGCTGCTCCTGCCGCGCATCAAGGATTACATCGCCAATCCGAACATCGCGCTCGTCGCCGCGATCGGGGCCATCTTCGTCGTCGTACTCCTGATCGTATCGATCGTGACCGTGAAGCTGTCCGACTTCATCCTCGATTCGCGCATCGGCGCGCTCGACCGCACGCTCGGCTTCCTGTTCGGTGCAGCCCGAGGCTTCCTGATCTGCGTGATCGGCTGGACCTTCCTGGCCTGGCTCGTCCAGGGCAAGATGCCGGAATGGGCGACCACGGCCAGGGCTCGGCCAGTCCTCGAAAACACGAGCACGGCCATCATCGCCATGCTGCCCGACCCGGACGGCGTGATGGCTCAGTTCCGCAAGCGCCAGGGCGACGGCGCGGCCGTGCCCGAGCCGAAGAGCGCCACCCCGGTGACGGCGCCCCCCGGGCGCGGCTGAGGGCCGCACGAGGCCCATACCGTCCGCCGGAGTTACACGATCCGGACCGGGTGGCTAAACGTGGTCGGCCGGTCTACATGACACCCTTGCTGCGCAAGGGGACCGGCCTCATGGCTGCTGCTTCTCAGACAGAGACGCAAACCGACACCTCCGACATGGATGGGGACGGAGACACGTTGCGCGAAGAATGCGGCGTGTTCGGCATCTACGGTCATCCCGACGCGGCGGCGATCACGGCGCTCGGCCTGCATGCCCTCCAGCATCGTGGACAGGAGGCCGCCGGCATCACGTCCTTCGACGGGCAGCGCTTCCATTCCGAGCGGCGCCTCGGCCTCGTCGGAGACCACTTCTCGAAGGCCGCCACGATCGAGCGGCTGCCGGGCCAGGCGGCGATCGGCCACACGCGCTACTCGACGACGGGCGACACGATCCTCCGGAACGTGCAGCCGCTCTTCGCCGAACTCGAGACCGGCGGCTTCGCGGTCGCGCATAATGGCAACCTTTCGAACGGCCTGACGCTCCGG